>CATMBH010000192.1:0-3576 GCA_950063985.1 uncultured Fidelibacterota bacterium | reverse complement strand
CACCTGATGCTATTGGCAAAGCATTAGATGATTATCTGAAGCACCGTGAAACAAATGGCGGTGCTGAAAAGCATGTGCAGTTTACTATGGCAACACATATAGAAACAGAAAACAAAAAAGTGGCTGACTATACAACAAAAAATATTGTCACCTGCCCTGATTGTGGCAGCTCTGTCCAGCACCAGAGCGGTTGCGTGACCTGCCCCAGCTGTGGTTTTTCTAAATGTGATTAATAATATTCTGAACCAGTAATAAAAAAGCCTTCCCAAAAGCGGGAGGGCTTTTTTATTACTTATATTTGAGGCGCGATTAGAATTCCATCAATTCTTTTTCCTTGTGTTCCATCATTTCATTTAAATGTTTGATATGTTTGTCTGTTAAATCCTGGGTGTCCTGTTCAGCACGTTTAATCTCATCTTCTGAAATATGGCCCTCATCCTGAACCATTTTTATATGGTGGTTGGCATCTTTACGCACATTGCGTACTGATACACGGCCGTCTTCCACCAATTGATGAACAACCTTAATGAGGTCTTTCCGGCGTTCCTCAGATAAAGGCGGAATAGGAATTAATATCACTTCACCATTATTATTGGGTGTTAAACCCAAATTACTTCCCATAATAGCTTTTTCAACATCGAGCATGACTGATTTATCATACGGCTGCAGTGTAATCAGGCGCGCTTCAGGTACGGAAATATTGGATAACTGCTTTAATGGTGTTCTCGTACCATAATAATCGATGGTCAAGTTTTCCACTAATTCAGGATTTGCCCGGCCCGTTCGCACTTTTGCCAACTCCATGCGTATATGTTCAACTGCTTGATCCATGCGGTGTTTTGCATCATCATGAATATCTTTTATCATAATTACTCCGTAACCAATGTACCAATTTTTTCACCCTGCAACATTTTTACCAGCGAACCTGAATCGAACATATTCAAGACACGAATTGGTAATTTATTTTCCTTACAAAGCGTAAATGCTGTCTGATCCATCACCCGTAAATTTTGGTCCAATACTTCCTTAAACGTTATTGTATCATATTTAACAGCATCAGCATGTAAAACAGGGTTTTTGTCAAAAACGCCATCAACCTTGGTGGCTTTAATCACAACTTCTGCTCCTAGCTCTGTAGCCCGCAGAACAGCAGCTGTATCAGTGGTAAAATACGGATTTCCAGTTCCCCCGGCAACAATGACAATACGGCCTTTATCCAGGTGGCGCAATGCCCGGCGACGGATATAGGGTTCTGTTATTTGGGATACGGTAATTGCAGATAATGTTCGTGTTTCTATACCGCTGTGCTCCAGGGCGTCCTGAAGGCTGATGGCATTCATCACAGTTGCCAGCATGCCAAGATAATCACCGGTAACACGATCCATACCTTTGTCGGCAGCCTCCATTCCACGAAAAATATTACCAGCCCCAATAACCAATACTACACTAACACCCAGGTCATGAACGGATTTTATCTCATCTGCTAGGTTGAGTGCTTTGGCGGGATTTATACCAAAACCACTATCCCCGGCAAGAGCTTCTCCGCTGAATTTCAGCAGAACACGCCGGTAAAGCGGTTTGGTCATGTGTTGAACTTAAACTTGGCCGTTGCTGCTGATGATGGATTCACCGATGGCGTAGCGTATATAACGTCCGATGGTAATATTTTCGCCAAGAGTGTTGACCGCTTCGGTGATGAGGTCACCTACATGCTTTTCCGGATCCTTGATATACGGTTGTTCAACCAAGCAAACTTCCTGGTAAAATTTTTGTACACGACCGGCAACAATTTTATCAATAATGTTATCGGGTTTTCCAGATTCCTTGGCCTGGGCAATGAAAATTTCTTTTTCTTTTTCTATCAATTCAGAAGGAACATCAGCGGGTGAAACGGCGACGGGGTTCGTAGCCGCAATCTGCATGGCCACATTATGGGCCAGATCTTGAAAATCATCAGTCTTGGCAACAAAATCTGTTTCGCAGTTTACCTCAACAAGTACACCCAATCTGCCGCCATGGTGAATATAAGAGTAAACGATTCCCTCTTTCGCTTCTCTTTTCTCTTTGTTTTCAGCTTTAGCGATTCCGGCTTTGCGTAGAAAATCTACTGCCTTATCCATATCGCCTTTTGAGTCAACCAGAGCTTTTTTACAATCCATCATACCGGCACCGGTTTTTTCACGTAATACTTTTACAACTTGAGCACTAATACTCATGTTACTTCTGCATCCTCCACTGTTTCTTTTACTTCTTCACTTTCTTCTTCCGCATCAGTTTCTGCAACCGCTGCTTCTTCTTTTGCTTGATCAGCTGTTACATCCTCGTTTGCTGCTTCAACAGTCTCAGTCACCTGCTCCGCTGCAACGTTTTCCTCTGCTACTTCCACCTGCTCTTTTGGTAATTCTTGTTCATCATTTGCGGATGTTTCTTCAGGCGCTTTTTCTTTCCCGGAAGCGGTTGTTAGGATTTCGTCAGATATAGCGGAAATAATCAGTTGAATTGTCCGAATGGAATCGTCATTGGCAGGAATGGGATAATCCACCGAATTGGGATTTGTATTTGTATCCACAATAGCGATGACAGGTATTTCCAACAAACGTGCTTCCCGTACAGCAGTTATCTCATGATTGGCATCCACGACCACAATCGCTTCCGGCAATCGTTTCATATCCTTAATTCCACGGTGCTGGTCAGCCAGCTTTATGCGCTCACGGTTGAGCATCTGAATTTCTTTTTTGGTCAGATTTTCATAAATATTCAATCCTTCTTTTTCCAGCAGTTGTAACCGTTTAATACTTTTCTTGATTGTTGAAAAATTTGTGAGCGTTCCTCCGAGCCAGCGCTCAACAACATAAAACATTCCGCAGCGGTCAGCTTCCTGTTGAATAATATCGCGTGCTTGTTTTTTGGTCCCTACAAACAGGAATTCGCCATTCTTTTGTGCAATTTCACTTACGAAGGCAAGTGCTTTATCGAGTTTTTGTATCGTTTCATCCAGGTTAATAATGTGAATCCCATTTTTTTCCATGAGTATATAGGGTGCATATTCAGGATGCCACTTGCGGGTCACGTGTCCAAAATGGGCACCCGCACTAAGTAGATTCTCAAAATTAATTTCAGCCATATATCCTTACCGTTTAGAAAATTGAAAACGTTTACGTGCGCCGGGCTGACCGTATTTCTTACGTTCAACTTTCCGGGCATCCCTTGTTAAAAAACCGGCAGATTTCAAGGCAGAACGATGTCCGCTGTCTGCTCCAATTAAGGCTCTTGCGATACCTAAACGAATCGCTCCAGCCTGGCCAGAAAGTCCGCCGCCTTTAACATTAACTTTAATGTCATAGTTTTTTATAGCATCCACTGTTTCCAGCGGCTGGACAACCACAGTGGCCAATGTTGCACGGCACAGATAATCTTTAAAGTCTTGACCATTGACCAGAATAACACCTTTACCGGGAGTAATACTTACTCTTGCTACGGAAGCCTTTCTACGTCCTGTTCCTTGATAAACTACTTTTGACATATTAAATATCCAGTTGTTTCGGTTCCTGTGCTGAATGTGGATGATTCGCTCCA
>CATMBH010000191.1:0-3583 GCA_950063985.1 uncultured Fidelibacterota bacterium | reverse complement strand
TGCTAAAACATCGGGTGGATTGGATTGAACCAATAGACAATAGCGAGTCAACATTTCCTTTCCTTGTTCCATAAATTTCTCTTCACGGACCGTGTAATCGAATTCACCTTTTTTCCACTCTTCATCCAGCAACTGAAGAATTCGATCTTCCGTCAATTCCTTATCCGGTTCATGGAATCGTTGTAAAACGCGGTGAATAATATTGCCGAAAACCAATACCGGTTTACTGGCGGTCTGGGGCACCCCATCAATCCGTCCAAGCCGGAATTTGAGTGGGCATTGTTTATATGTCTCGATAGCGCTGGCAGAAAGATTGATCCGTTCCGGTATTTCGGGTTGGAATTTTTTAGAAAGATCTTTTTCTAATTCAATTTCCCAGACAGATTCGCCTAATTCAACCTTGCCTCCCGATTCGTGCTGGCCAATGAGTGAAAGCGCATCTGAATAATTTTTCACCTGATCAAAATTTTCACGCGAAAGCGATTTTTGCAATTTCTGTTCATATTTAATCTTAAGGTCGGAATAGGTTTTGAGATCTTTTTCCGGATCTGTCATGGGATGGTCCTCCATCAGGGTATCTGGTAGTTCTTTAATGAATTTGGATGTGGCTTTTTGGGGTGCCAGGATGTAGAGTTTTTCCTGGGCTCGGGTCACAGCTACGTAAAAGAGTCGCCGTTCTTCCTGGTAATGGTGTTCTTTGGGCGTTAATTCAGTTTTTTCAGCATAAGCCAACCATTCATCCGGTGGGCGGTTAATTCGTTTTGCTGGACGAGGATTTAAGGGAAAACTGCCGCTGCGCTGGAAGGGAAGAAAAACAATGGGGAATTCCCCGCCTTTTGCACCATGGATCGTAGTCACATTCACACCGTCAAGTTGCCGGTAAGAGGGTGGTTTCAGGGATGGTAGTCCTCCAGTGCTCATCATGGCTTCAATATAAATATTAAACGCATTCAAACTATGATTTCGTTTATTTCTCCGGGTGAAATCCTGCGATCGTTTGAGAAGGTCACCCACATTCAATAAAATAAAATGGTCATCAATTGAATAAGATTTTGCCATCGGTTTCAGCAATTTTAAATTTTCCGTGATCTCCCAGACAATTTCACCAGCCGATCGCTTTTGGATGATTCCCCGGAAAGTGTTTATGGATTGAATGAGGCTTCTTAATTCAGGGTTTTGTTCAAGGAGAGCAGGATCATTGGAAATCAGGTCAAACCGAGGCGTTTCATCTCGGGGATTAAATTTTTTAAAGATGGCATGAGCCTTTTCATAGCCACATGCTTTATCCAAAAGGCGATAAAATGCTGTATTCTCGTGGGTTCCTTTTCCGATGATCTGGCACCAGGCAATAATGTCACGAATCGCTGAAATATGAAAAAATCCCGGCCATTTTGCCTGGACCGGTATTCCGGCTCGATTCAACGCATGAAATATCGAATTTGATTGAGAATGGGTGCGGCATAAGACTGCAATATTGCTGTAGGCAGCGCCTATATCTACCAGCTCTAAAATTTCCCGTACAATGAATTCAACCTGTTCTTCCTTATTCCCCCAAAACCGAATCGGTTTTAAGGATGGAGATTTGGTCTTTGATTGCAATATCTTTTCCATTCGATCCACATTATTTTGGATAGATGTGTTGGCAATATCTAAAATAGGCTGGGTTGAACGAAAATTTTCTTCGAGGGCAATTGGTTTATAATCCGGGTGGTCGCCATACCGATCCTCGAAGGCTTGGATATTATAAGAATTGGCACCGCGGAAACTGTAGATCACCTGGTCATCGTCTCCCACAACTGTGATGAATTTCCGATTACCTGCAATGAGCCCGATAATCTCATTCAATGCATAATTATTATCCTGGAATTCGTCCACAATAATGTGTCGAAACTGATCCTGAACTTTTTTTAAAGTAGAAAAATCCGTTTTCAGAAGCGTGTATGCCCACAGGATCATATCACCATAATCCACCACATTGATCCGTTTCTTCCAGTTCTGGAATTGGGGATAAATATTTTTTATGTCACGAAGCTGATTGGCAATCTCTTCGGTCATGAGTCCATCTTCATCTATATCTGGAATTTCCATATTATAATTAATTATTGATGATAATTGACTTTCTGTTATGTCTTTTTCCAATGATCTAATTATTACTGGAAAAATCTTACTAGCTATGCTGGCACTTTTTTTTAATAGTTTTATCTCCATTTCATCTTTTATACATCTTGCTCGAGCAATTGGCTTGCTTACATTCATCAATTTGATTCCTCGAAAATTCTTTTTAATCCATAGATAATTACCTAATGTTATTTCTCCATAATTTATTCCTAGAATCTTTATTTTCATTAATTTTTTATTTAATAATTTCTTATATTCACTTTCATTTTCAAAAGTAATTACTTCAATATCCGATGTCTCTAATGCACTTTGTTCTTCTAATTTTGAAGTAAGTACAGAAATTGAACCTGATGGATAAGCAATTATTGAACATCCCTCAAACAATCCAGATCGAATATCACTCAAATAAAAAAATGTCGAGTCTAACTGACCCTCAATTCCATTTTTAATAATAATTGCATCTGGTTTAGTTCCTAATGATTCTGCAAATGAAAAAATTTTTCTTACGCGATTTTTGATTATTCTGTTCATTAGTTAATAATGTTATACATGTTATGAATTAACTGTGTGTTTTCTATTTGATTATTTATGCACGGAATAATACACTCTCTTTATGGAAAATCCAACTTGCTATCATAATCATTATAATAGAAACTAATAGTGTGGAAGATATTGTTACAAGCATATGTATTGCATTGAAATTATTCACAAGAACTTCTTGAATTACTAATGTTACATTTAATATAGGTATAAAAAATGGTATAATTCCTACGTCGTCTATTGAAATTCCATAAGATCCAAACGAAAGAATTACAATTAGAAATAACATTGGCGTCAGATAGTTGTTAGCTTCTTTGAAACTCTTTGCAAAACTTGCTATTGCCATTCCTAATGCTCCAATCATAATTGCCATTAATGTTAAAATCACAAACACAATGATTGATGTTTGTAATGTTAGACTAATTCCCATTTGTTGCATCGGTAATCTAGATAAATAACTTACTGAACCTGATAAACTTAACATGATGAAAGCTATAGAAAGTAAAGTTGTAGTTACAACGGCTAAAAATTTTCCTGTAATCAAGTCTCTTCTACTAGTTGCGGTAACTAATAGCGCTTCTAATGTGTGTCTTTCCTTCTCTCCAACCGTCAAATCTATCGCTGCATTCATTCCTCCTGTTGCAACTATGATTGCTAACAAAGGAGGCAAAATTAATGAAAGCATATATCCCGACACTTCATCTTCTGTGGCAACATTTTCTGCAAATATTCGTAATGGATGTAAAATTTGTGGATCTATTTCTCTACTTTCTAGTCTGTTGTTTACTACATCGCCCCTATACATACTTAGAACTTGTATTATTTTTGAATAAGCTATGTTTGAGGTTCTACTTGAAGCATCATAATATATTGTTATATTGACCAATTGTTCGTTTTTTATTCTTTGATCATAATCTTTTGGAAT
>CATMBH010000190.1:0-3610 GCA_950063985.1 uncultured Fidelibacterota bacterium | reverse complement strand
AAAAGTATTTAACAATGATAATGAATATAAAAATTATTTTAAAAAAAATCCAAAATATAATATATTAACAAAAAAAATAAAAAATTCATGGAAATCATACCAAATAGCAGATTGGATAAGTGATTTAACATCTATATTATTTAAATCAATTTCCCCATCATTATCAGTTAAAGATTTAATGTCATCTTTTTGAATGTCGACTGGGGTGGTTTCATTTTCTTTTAAAAATCTAATAAAATCTGTAGAAATCATTGTTAATGAGCCCTTTATAACTGTCCCATCTTTCAAAGTCAGAATATTTACAAATGATATTTTACTACCTGTACTGGTTAGAATTTCTTTAATAGTTTGTATAGGGACTGATTGAGGAACAGTGCCACCTTCAATAAGAAATAAAACCTTGCTACCTTCAATTTTAAGATATTTCCCCTTATATTCCTTGCCAGATACAGTTTTCAGGACATCTTGCCCAAACAATAAGCCAGTCAGGATTAAGAATGGTAAGAATCGTTTCATACTAAAAATTACAAAAAATAACGTTACAATGTGCGTGGGCTTTATTTACCACCCTCTACCCACCTTGCTGGACCCCTACCCCCTGCAGTTTTAGTTAAAAAGCCAGTGACAGGACCAGTGGAAGCAGTATATTACAGCACTTTTTTTCATTAACCAGACTAATTCAGGCTACATAACAAATGCCTCCGTTTTACAGAGGCATCGTCTAAAAAGTGCGGAGAGGGAGAGATTCGAACTCTCGAACCAGATTATCTCCGGTTACTCACTTAGCAGGCGAGCGCCTTCAGCCAGCTCGGCCACCTCTCCAAGTGTTATAAGTATGTTGATTTTACGACGGGGAAATTACCCAATGAGTCAAGCACGGACAAACTGTTTCCCGCTCAATTGGATCACAGCACCTTTTAATTCCATGCCTAATAATAAAGTAAGTGTTTTAGTTAAGTGAACACCAGATGTGGATACAATTTCATCGATATGCTGCGGTTGGTGATTGAGGCATTTTAAAAGAATTCGTTCCTCGTCTGATAAATGTAGATCTATTTTTTCCTGCAGCGGTTGATGAGTATTGAATAAGCACGGCTGAATCTGTTCAATGATTTGCTTACCCCATTCTAATGGAAAAGCACCATTGCGTATGAGTCTGTTTGTGCCTTTGCTTTGCGCATCTGTTGCCCTGCCGGGAACTGCAAATACATCCCTGTTCTGATCGATGGCATTGAATGCAGTGAGCATGGCACCGCTCTTATGCCCAGCTTCCACAACCACTGTTGCATGGGCAAGTCCGCTGATAACTCGGTTACGCTGGGGAAAATTGCTGGCATTTGGTTTCGTTCCGAATTTGAATTCTGAAATAATCGTACCTGCTGCACATATATCCTGATATAATTTTCTGTTTTCAGCAGGATATACAACATCAATCCCGCAACCCAATACCCCGATGGTACGGGATTTGTTTTTTACCGTTTCTTTATGGGCTATGGTATCGATACCCCGTGCCAAGCCGCTCACAACTGTGATCTGCTCTGCATTCATATCAGAAGTAATGGCTTTGGTCATGCTGCGGCCGTAGGGAGTCAATTTTCGTGTACCAACAATAGCTACCGCATCCTCTTCTTTTTTGAGGGGCTGGCCGATTGTATACAGCAATACAGGAGGATCATAAATCTTCTTTAACAATAAAGGATAATCTTCATCCCAGATTGTATAGATTGTTACATTTTTCTTTTCAGCTTTTTCAATCTGCTCTAATCCAAATCCAAAATCCTTGTACTTCAAAATAGCTTCCGCAAGTCCAATATCCACGCCAGATCGCTGGCATAATTCTTTTTTTGATGCATTGAACACATTTTCTCCATGCTCAAAATGAGCCAGCAGGTTACGAACCCTTTGTGGCCCTATTTTAGGTACGTTTAAGAGATTAATTATTTGTGCTCGTTCAGTCTTTTTCATGCAGTACTTCAGTAATGCTGGAAATCAATTCACTCACACCTTTGTTTGTAACAGATGAAATGTCGATGTAGTTATCCATCTTTGACCAGTGCTTTGCAGATGCATCGTTTAACAGGTCTGTTTTTGTCCTGATGATCAATTTTTGTTTTTTCGCCAAATCAGGATTATACGTTATTAATTCTGACGATAACGTATCAAAAACCGCTTTGGGATCTTCTTCTAAGCAGTCAATCATAAATAATAAAACTTGTGTTCTTTCCACGTGTTTTAAGAATTGATGTCCCAGCCCTTTCCCTGCAGCCGCACCTTCAATAAGTCCCGGTATGTCTGCCATAACAAAGGATTTATAATCACCGTATTTCACAATCCCCAGGTTCGGCTCCAGTGTTGTAAAGGGATAATCAGCAATTTTAGGCCTCGCGGCGGAGACGATAGATAACAACGTTGATTTTCCGGCATTGGGTAAGCCCACCAATCCGACATCAGCTAATACTTTTAATTCCAGCGCAAATGATTTTGATTCGCCATCCAAACCCGGTTGGGCGTAGCGTGGAGTTTGTCGGGTAGGTGATTTAAAACGGGCATTGCCTTTTCCGCCCTTGCCTCCTTTTAAGGCAGAAAACTCCTGTTGATCCTTCACCATATCAGCAACCAAATTCTTTGACTTCATATCTTTTATTATGGTTCCTGTTGGTACACGAATCATTATATCAGTTCCATTTTTACCCGTCTTCTGATTGGAAGCACCATGTTGACCTTTATCAGCTGCATAGGTTTTTTTATAGCGTATATCCTGGAGTGTATGTAATTGCTTATCCACAACAAAAATGACGTCACCGCCCTTGCCGCCATCACCCCCATCCGGTCCGCCCTTGGGAACAAACTTTTCCCTGCGAAAAGTAACTGCTCCTGAGCCGCCTTTTCCGGAAATACATTTGATAACTGTATAATCAATAAACATGATAATTAAATTTAAAACAAAAAAGGTGCGCACCTGGCGCACCTTTATTCACAAAGTGTAATGGTTATTACATATTGTTAATGATTGCTTCCGCAAAGCCAGAAGTGGACATTTTGGTCGCCCCTTCCATTTGTCTCTCCAGATCATAGGTCACTTTCTTCTGTTTGATCGTTTCCTGCATGGCATCAACGATCATTTTATGTGCCTCCTCCCAGCCCATATAATCCAGCATCATGACACCGGATAGAATGATCGAACAGGGATTGACCTTATCCATATTCGTGTATTTCGGTGCAGTACCATGTGTAGCTTCAAACAACGCCACTTGATGAGACATATTTGCTCCCGGAGCCATACCGAGTCCTCCTATCTGAGCCGCACATGCGTCAGAAAGGTAATCTCCATTTAGATTAGAGGTCGCTATTACATCATATTCCTCCGGACGAAGCAGTATCTGCTGGAACATGGCATCGGCGATCCTGTCCTTGATGATTACCTTTTCACGGGCCATGCCGGCAGACTCATCCCAGAATGTTTCTTCAGAAATGACTTGTTCAGAAAATTCTTCTTTAGCCAGCTGGTAGCCCCACTCACAAAAAGCGCCTTCAGTATATTTCATTATATTGCCCTTGTGGACCAAGGTAACGCTTTTATTGTTATGCTGAATCGCATATTCAATGGCTT
>CATMBH010000189.1:0-3620 GCA_950063985.1 uncultured Fidelibacterota bacterium | reverse complement strand
GCGATATGTCCCAACGGGTCATGCGCACCCTGGCCCAGCACAGCGCCGCCATGGAGATCTATTCCATTGATGAGGCGTTTTTAGAATGCGGCGGCCTTACGGCCGATGGCCTTGATCGGTTTGGGTCCCAACTGCGAAAAACAGTGAAACAGTGGACGGGCATTCCTGTGTCCATCGGCGTGGCGCCCACCAAGACGCTGGCCAAGGTAGCAAACCACGTCGCCAAGCGCCTCCCGGACAATTCCGGTGTCTGTGTTTTGGAGAAAGACGAAACTATCGAATATTGCCTGAAAAAACTGCCTGTGGAAAAGCTCTGGGGTGTGGGGCAGAGGTATGCTCTTTTCCTGCGGTCCTGGGGCATCAATACGGCTTGGGACCTGCGGCGTATGCCGGAAGGCTGGGTAAAGGATAATATGACCGTAGTTGGTTTACGTTTACAGAAAGAATTGAAGGGCGAGCCCTGCATTCCCCTGGAAAATCAGCCCCAGAAGAAAAAAGAAATCTGCACATCCCGTTCTTTTGGAACTATGGTCACAAAATTAGATGAATTGCAGCAGGCCGTCTCCATGTATGCCACCCGCTGTTCCGAAAAACTCCGAGCTCAAAATTCCTGCACCAATCTCGTGGAGGTCTTTCTCCATACAAACCCATTTCGCCCGGACCTTCCCCAATACAAAAATGTTCGCTTCGTGCGCCTGCCGGTGGCGTCAAATAGTACCTTGAGTATCGTCCAAGCAGCTCTGCGGGGATTGCGGTCCATTTACAGGGCAGGATATCAGTATAAGAAAGCCGGTGTTATTGTCAGCGGATTGGTGCCCTCCAATACAATACAGTATAATTTATTTCATTCCACGGACGAGGACCGCCACATGCGACTCATGAATGCTATGGACACGGTGAATGACAGGGAAGGGCGAGACATATTGCGCGTGGCCGAGCAGGGTTTTGACCGCCGCTGGACCCTGCGCCAGGAACGGCTATCCCCGTGCTACACCACCCGCTGGGCGGATTTCATGACCATCTCGGTATGATCCATGTGCGGTCGCTTTACCCTCACAAAAAATAAGGATGAGATTGCAGAACGGTTCGAGATCCATATCGATCCGGCCATGTTCTCCAAAACATACAATGCTGCGCCATCACAGACTTTACCGATAATAACGAACACAGCGCCGGAACAGGCATCATTTCATAAATGGGGCTTGATACCCCATTGGGCCAAAGATGAGAGCATCGGCAATAAACTCATCAATGCCCGGGGAGAGACGCTCACAGAAAAGCCCTCATTTCGTGATGCAGTAGAGAAAAGGCGCTGTCTGGTACTGACAGACGGATTTTACGAATGGCGGCGTTCTGGAGGCGAAAAACAGCCGTATCGCATCACATTAGCAGATGAAAGCCTGTTTACATTTGCCGGTTTATGGGAATCATGGTGTGCACCGGACGGGAGAGACGTACGAACATTTACCATTATTACCACTGAACCCAATGGCTTGATGAAACCTATCCATAAACGAATGCCCGTCATGCTGACTCCCGAAAACGAACGTGTTTGGATTTCCGATGAGCCACTAGAAAAAGTGTTATATTTACTTAAACCATACGACGAAAAAGAAATGAATGCCTATCCAGTGTCCTCTCGTGTAAATTCACCCAAGAATAACGAAGCAAGCTTAATTCAGAATAATCAGCAAACATTATTTGATTAACATGAAAAATAATAAGTTAACGCTACTCATTTTTATTATGTCAACTATGATTGCCCAAATACCAGAATTATCCGAAGATGAAAAAACGGGTAATCCCATGATCGTAGGCTTAAGCCAGCGCAGTGATTATGAACAGAGCGAACACTTCAAGCAATGGTTTAATGAAGAATATGAAAGTTATGTAATAGATGAAGAAACACTTTATTTAACATCTGTAATTGAAGATGAAATCAAGATCGAATGTTTTATGGGCACGTGGTGCGAGGATAGCCGCAGGGAAGTGCCACGATTCTATAAGATCCTGGATCAGATCAAGTTTAATGAAAAGAACTTGAAGATCGTCAGTGTGGATAAGGGAAAGGTCAGTCCGGGTGGAGAAGAAAAGGGAAAAAACATTCATCATGTGCCCACGATGATATTTTATAGTCAGGGGCAAGAGCTGGGTCGCATTATTGAATACCCTGTGGGAACATTGGAGGAAGATGTTGTAGATATTATGTTTGGAAATCCTCCCACTCCCAATTATGCTGACTGGAAACCGGGGGTCAAACCAGAGAATTAAGCCTCTAGTAGAATCTCGATTTCCAGTTCTTTTTCAATATCCTGCACCATCTCTTTTTCAGATGAGAATACCATGCCATCAGCTTCCACTAAACTGGCCACTTTAGGACCAAATTTATTTTGCAGATTTTCTTCAGAAAAGTGGTCTTTTATATTTGAGCAGAGACGGATAGCATAATTTCGTCTGCCGAAGCTGTCCATCATCAAGATCGTCCGGGAGGCGTCCTGCATGAAATCCACTGCTCTTCCTGATGAATGATCAGGGAATAATTCTGTGAGTGCATCAGCCCATGCTTCCCGCTCTTCAAAATCCATTCTGCCATCGGCTAGCTGGAGACACGTGAATAAATGTGTTACCGCTTCCAGCGGCGTCATTTCCTGTACGTTATCCATTGTTATTTCCTTGAATTTCCTGCCATTCGCTTAAAGTGTAGGTCTTCATGCTTAAGGCATGTATTTCCTGCTTGATCATATCATGCAGTGCTTCATAAACACGTTTGTGACGCTCCAGTAAGTTTAAACCATTAAAACTGGAAGAAACAATAACAGCGCTTAAATGAGCGCCGCCGTCAAAGTTCTTATGGTGTATATGCTGGCCTGTGTCATCTTTGATCTCCATGTGCTGGATATCTAGATCTTGATAAAGCCGTTGCTCTATTTCTGAATACAAAGACATGTCATTTTATATTTTCAAGCATTCTAAATTTAATCATGGATAAACAACCGGAAGAATACAAACTCACTGCAGCAGATATTCAGCGTACGGAAAAACAGATCACTGAAATGGACCTAACTCGGGAACAGTCTATTCTTGCAGAGCTTCCGCTAAAACTTGATGCGCTGCTCAAATCTTCAGATATGGATGATTTTACCATCGAACTCATTAATAATGTATCAAAGTTATACAATGTCATCATGTCCTTACCTGCATTGCATGATGATCTAAAGCGCAGAATCTTATATGCTCTCGATTACTTTGTCGATAAAGACGATGAGATTCCGGACGAAATTCCAGAGTTTGGTTATTTAGATGATTTGGTGATTGTAAGGTATGTTGTGGATCAGATATTGATGGAGAATGCAGAGTTGTTTCAAGCCTGATCAGCTAAGTCTTCTTCGGAAAACTGCCATTTGCATTTATGGCACCACCAGGGTTTTCCAAAATATGTAGGATCGTTATCAACAAGCTGCATAGCTGTTTCGCATTTCGGGCAATTGCGTTCTGTGCCTTCTTTAGGCCAAACGTAATCTGGATTAAATTTAATTGCGGGAAAATCTAAAATTGGAAAATCGTTTGCTACATTAGACCTTGCCTATCAAGTTGAGATTGGCGGTGAATGGTTAGGTCAT
>CATMBH010000188.1:0-3642 GCA_950063985.1 uncultured Fidelibacterota bacterium | reverse complement strand
GAATTAAAGAAATCAAGGCCATGGTGAACGTCCTAGGGGATGAGGTATATAATACACTGCCTTGGGTAGCAGGAGCCGGACCGATTACAAATGACAAAGTTGAAATGGTAATGAATAACACCTGGCTGCCCATGCTTTCTGTCGTAGCTGCTGACGGGCTCCCAGCCGTAAAAGATGGTGGTAATGTATTACGACCTTATACAACGATTAAATTATCTTTAAGGATCCCTCCAACTCTTGATGCAAATGCTGCACAAAATATTGTTGAAGAATTATTTACGAGTAATCCTCCTTATGGCGCTGCAGTTTCAATGGAATTTGAAGAGCCGGCAACCGGTTGGGAAGCACCACCGCTGGCTCAATGGCTGGATGATGCGATTCAGCTCGCTTCTAAAACAATTTATAATAAACCAGCTTTGGCCATGGGCGAAGGTGGTACGATTCCTTTCATGTCCATGCTGGGTGATAAATTTCCAGAGGCGCAATTTGTAATCACCGGTGTTTTAGGACCATATTCCAATGCTCATGGGCCTAATGAGTTTCTTCATATCCCTTATGCCAAAAAACTGACAGCCTGTATAGGAATGATCATCCGAGCTTTCACCCTGAAATGATAAAATGAAAAATTATATATTTTCAATAATCATTCTTATAACTCCTATCTTTGGTAATATTATTTATGTACCAACTGAATCTCCAAACATACAGGCTGGGATCGATTCTGCAGCAGATGGGGATACAGTCTTGGTCATGGCAGGAACATATGTTGAGAATATCAATTTTGAGGGTAAGAATATTCTGGTTTCATCACTTTTTATCATCAATAATGATTCAAGTTTTATAGAATTGACAACCATCGATGGTGATGAAATAACCAGCGTTGTGATTTTTAATTCGAATGAAGATAGTTCATCGATATTGAATGGTTTTACCATTCGCGGCGGATTGGGATATCTTGCTGATCCGGATGGCGATGGTGATAGTTATAGTTATGGCGGTGGAGTGTATTGTGAATTTTCAAGCCCAACACTATCTAACTTGATCATAAAGGAAAATGCGTCACCTGATGGCGGAGGAGGTGGTATTTTTTGTTATGATTCTGATCCAATAATTACAAACTCTACCGTTATACAAAACTCTAGCAACTCAGTTGGCGGTGGCCTTTATTGCAAGGCAGGTTCAAACCCAACATTAAATAATGTAATTTTTGATAGTAATTGGGCTAGTCATGGTGGGGGAGCCTATCTAAGAGATAATTCGATAGGTGAATTTTATCATTGTGTATTTCAGAACAATTTTACCAATGGTTCAGGAGGAGGAATTACGCTAAAAAATGATGCAGATATTATTCTTGATCATGTTTTTTTTATTGACAATTTAAGTGATTATTATGGTGGTGGATTGTATTGCAATAATGCTAGTCCTGCTCTGAATAATGTTACGATAACATTGAATGAATCTGATTATGGTGGCGGGATATATTGCCGTAATGGGGCAGAGCCATCTTTATTGAATACGATTATATGGGATAATATTGGTTCAGAAATATATTTCCGCGGTAATGAAGACGAGAATACCATGTCAATTGCTTATTCAAACATAGAGGGCGGAACAGATGGTGTAACGACAAATGACAATGCAGATGTGGACTGGCTGGAAGGCAACATTGCATTGGATCCGCTATTCTGTTGGCCATCCGAGAATGATTATTATCTTGTAGAGAATTCTCCCTGTGCTAATTCTGGTCAAGACAGTACATATATGGGTGCATATGGCATTGGTTGCCCACCGTTGCATATGGGCCCCGACTGGCATGTGGCGATCGATGGTGGTGATGATTATAATGACGGTTCATTTGAAACACCCTTTGCTACGATCACCAGAGCATTGCAGCAGGCAGAAGATGGTGATTCGATTATAATCCATCCTGGTGAATATTTTGAAACGATCGATTTTACCGGTAAGCAAATTGTAGTTGGTTCATTGTATTTGACCAGCGGTGATTCAATTTATATTGAACAGACGGTCATCAAAGGAGCTGGCCCGGGAAGCATTATTGTTTTTGAGAGCGGTGAAACAAATACCAGTATTTTAAAAGGTCTAACCTTGAGTGATGGGACATCCTCCCATGGAGGTGCAATCTATATTGCTGAATCCTCTCCATTGCTCGAAGATATAATCATAAACTCAAATACTGCTGATTATGGTGGTGGTATTTATTTTGAAAACGCAGAACCTATTTTACAAAATATTGTTCTATCAGGGAATAGTGCTAATTATGGCGGAGCATTATTTTTTAAAGATTGTTCGCTAAATGTAAATAATATTATGATTGAGGACAATATGGCTTACTACGGAGCCGGTATTTACTTGCAAGAAAGCATAATGGAATTCGAATATACTTTAATAGTGAATAATGAAAGTTTTTCAGAGGGAGGTGCAATTTACTGTTTTGATTCAAATATTTTATTGAACCATCTAACAATTGCTGATAATGTATCCTTTAATGGCGGTGGGGCTTTACTCGCTTTTAACAATTCGAATCTTCAGATTCAAAATTCGATCCTCTGGAACAATTCTCCCCAAGAAATCATGTTTTCACCCTGGGGAACATTCAATTATGTTTCCATAATGAATTCAGATGTTATGTCTGGGATAGAGGGTGTTTTAACGAATGATAATGGTGATGTTGAATGGGATTCAGCATCGATTGCACTGTACCCTTTATTTTGTGACCCAGACAGTGGGAATTTTCAACTAGCATTAAATTCTCCATGCCTGGATGCTGGAGGAGATAGTTTATATATGGGAGCATATGGAATGGGCTGTGAAGCTATTCTATCAAATCAGGAAGAAATCATCCCTTATGAGTTATCATTATTATACAGCTATCCTAACCCGTTCAATCCTTCCATAAACATTCCATTTACGTTGCCTGCAGCGAGCAATGTTGAAATTATAATAGTAGATATATTGGGCAGAGTAATCACAGAATTGTCAAATAAAACGTGGTCCGCAGGGAGGAATTCGATCACATGGGATGCTGATCATTTCAGCAGTGGTGTCTATTTTATCCATTTTACTGCTGGAGATTATCAAAAAACTCAGCGCATAGTACTATTAAAATGACACGTCGCATTTTATGCTTCTTAATTGCCTCTTTTTGCTGGGGGCAGGACTCCACTCTATGGCAGGAATTAGCAGATGCTCCCATTGCTACTTCAGAACTTAAAAAGCATGATGACCTATATTTCCGTAATGACACGACGGGTTGGCTGGTTACTCGTGCGGGTCAGATTTTTCGTACGTCAGATGGAGGTACGTCCTGGATAGAACAATTAAATGATACAACAGCATATATGCGCTGCGTTGGTTTTGTTGATGATTACAATGGAATTGTGGGGAACTTGAAAGCAGATTCATTGGGAAACGCTTTGTACAGTACGAATAATGCTGGAATAACATGGGAAGTTGTCGATTCGGCTTTATACACGGGTGAAATACCCAAAGGTATGTGTGGATTGTTTGTTTTGGACTCTACAACGATGTTTCTTTGCGGTCGAGTATTTGGTCCTGCGTTTTTTGTACGTACTTACGATGGCGGAGAGACATGGGAAACTTTTAATATGAGCGATTCAGTTG
>CATMBH010000187.1:0-3697 GCA_950063985.1 uncultured Fidelibacterota bacterium | reverse complement strand
GTCCGGTGTCATGGTAGTTGCCAAGACTAATAAAGCTCATAGAAATATTGCTGAACAATTTCAAGATCGAACGGTTGCAAAAACGTACGTTGGTATAACATGGGGAGTATGGAATGATAAGGAGGGCAGTATTGATGTACCCTTGAAACGCAGCCGTAAAAATCCAACAACTTATTGCGTTAACGATAGCGGGCGAACAGCGGTAACCCAATTTAAAGTGCTGCATGAATATCGCTATATGAGTGTTGTTGAATTTTATCCCAAAACAGGTCGGACACACCAGCTTCGTGTCCATGCGGCTCATGTGAATCATCCCATTGTGCATGATGAGAAATACAACGGCGGACTCAATCGTACTAAGGGTTTTTTACCGGAAGTTCAACGGGATATAAAACTGTTACTGAAAAAAATGGGCCGCCATGCTCTCCATGCTCAACATTTATCATTTAACCATCCTGTATCCGGAGAAATAGTTAATTTTACTGCTGAACTGCCAAATGATATGCAGACAATGATCGAACATTTGGAAACTCATTATGGCTGAACCGAATAAGCATATCACAGATTTCATTTTATATGCAGAGAAGGAAAAAGGGTATTCTGCCCATACGATTAAATCGTACACCAACGATTTAAACCGCTTTGATCATTTCATGAAAACATATACAAATGATCCGCAATGGGCTTTCGATACAATTGATCGTTATACTATCCGGCATTTCCTCGGTAAGGAATTTGAGGAAGGCCTTAGCAGCCGGACCGTTGCTCGCAGACTTGCCACTATTAAGTCACTTTGTAAATATTTGCAAAATAATGGTGTAATTAATGTCAATATAGCTGCAGTAATAAAAACACCTAAAACACCAAAAAAGTTACCTACAATTATTCCTGAAAAAATGATTGAGGAATTAATGAATTGTCCGCCTGATACTATTAAAGGTAAACGTGATAAAGCCATATTAGAGCTATTTTACAGCACAGGAATACGTTTGAGCGAATTGGTAAGTTTGAATCTTGGCGATTTTAAACCCGATTATAATAAAAATAATGAACATGAAGGAGGAGTAGTAAAAGTAATTGGCAAGGGTAATAAAGAAAGAATTATACCTTATGGTAAAAAATCTGGAAAGGTCCTTGATAATTATTTGAAAGAAAGAGGAATTAACTTAAAAACCTCTGATCCAAATGTACCTTGTTTTGTAAATTTAAAGGATAAAAGGCTTTCCAGTCGGACAATTCAACGTCAAGTAACAAATTATATAAAACAAGTTGCCGAGGGTACATCTTTAGGGCCACATTCATTGCGTCATTCGTTTGCAACCCATATGATCAATAATATTAAGAATGACCAAACAATAGATATTAGATCCTTACAAGAATTGCTTGGGCATTCGAGTTTAAGCTCAACACAGATATATACTCAAATCCAGCAAGAAAAAATGAAAAAAATATATAAAAAAGCCCACCCCCACGGAGAATAAGGAAAATGACTCGTGTTTGAATACTTGAATATTGGTGATATTGGAAATATTAAAAGAAACCTGCCTGTTGAACAATTGATCGCAGATGCGGTGGACAACGGAGAAGGTGAAATCGGTATGCGCGGTGTTTTGATGGTCGATACAGGGAAATATACCGGCCGCAGCCCCAATGATAAGTTTTTCGTAAAAGAAGATTTTTCCAAGGATAACCTCTGGATCGGCCCGGTGAATCGTCACGTGGATGAAGCCGTATTTGATGAACTTTTCGAAAAGGTCAAAGATCATTACGAAGCTAATGAAGATGGCAACGGTGCATATGTGTTTGACGGCTACTGCGGGGCGGACAAGGAATACCGTTTAAACGTGCGCATGATAGCCCGCAAGGCCTGGCAGTCTATTTTTGTTAATAATATGTTTATTCGCCCGGAAGCAAACGAACTGGAAGGCTTTGAGCCCGATTTCACAATCATTAACGCCTCCAGTGTATTTGATGAAAAATGGGAAGAACACGGCCTGAATTCAGAAACATTTATTATTTTCAATCTTGAAAAACGGGTGGCTATCATCGGTGGCACAGAATACGGCGGTGAAATGAAAAAAGGTATTTTTTCCATTATGCATTATTACTTGCCGTTGAAAGGTGTGCTGTCCATGCATTGTTCGGCCAACGTGGATCCGGATGGAAGCAATACAGCATTGTTTTTTGGATTATCTGGTACGGGCAAGACCACGTTAAGTACAGATTCTAAAAGACCGTTGATCGGTGATGATGAACATGGCTGGTCGGATAATGGTATCTTCAATTTTGAAGGTGGCTGTTATGCCAAGGCCATTGATCTTAATCCGGAACATGAACCGGAGATCTATAATGCCATTCGCCATGGCGCCCTGGCAGAAAATGTTGTGTATGACAGTGTAACAAAGGAAATTGATTTTACTGATCGTTCAAAAACTGAAAATACGCGTATCTGTTATCCCATTCATTTCATTGATAATTCACTGGGTGCGATGGGTAAAGCAAGCATGGGGGATCATCCAAAAACCATTATTTTTCTAACCTGTGACGCTTATGGCGTATTGCCTCCCGTATCAAAACTCACACCTGAACAGGCCATGTATCATTTCATCAGTGGATATACTGCCAAGGTGGCCGGTACGGAAAGAGGAGTCACGGAACCCACCGCCACATTTTCTCCCTGTTATGGGGGACCATTTTTGACATTACATCCGTTGCGCTACGCAGAACTGCTCCGTGAAAAGATGAATGAATATAATGTACCGTGCTTTCTGGTAAACACAGGTTGGATCGGAGCGAATGCCAGTTCCGGGGCAAAACGGATCAGTCTGCCCGTTACTCGTCAAATTATTTATATGATCCTTGACGGCAGTATCGAACAGTCAGATTTCACGGAAGATGTATACTTCGGATTCCAAATCCCCACAGCGCTCAATGGGATTGGTGAAGATTTACTGCTGCCGACTCACGCCTGGGAAAATGAAGAAGAATACCATAAAACAGCCAAACAGTTAGTTGAAAAATTTCATCAGAATTTTTCACAATATGATATTGATGATCCTGCTGTACATAAAGCCGGACCTGTATTAGATTAACAGCAATTAGAAGGAGGAAATCTATGCTGATTGAATTTACAGCCCGCCATTTCCATGCTCCCGATAA
This sequence comes from uncultured Fidelibacterota bacterium, assembly GCA_950063985.1. GTDB lineage: Bacteria > Fidelibacterota > Marinisomatia > Marinisomatales > TCS55 > UBA2126. The sequence continues at coordinate 538 of CATMBH010000187.1, read as the reverse complement.
CTTACGCTCCTATGCAGAACTAGAAGTCCAGCGGTTGCACAAAGTATTTGACCGCATTACGCAATGTCAGATCATTTTACTCCATGAGAATAATTCATACACAACTGAGTTAAATTTATCTTTGCCGGCACATAAATTGAATGTGAAGGAAACAACGGACAATGTAAACAAGTCCATTGACAGGGCAGTGGATAAAATGATAGTCCGGGTAAAAAAGGTAAAGGATAAAATGATCACCCACTGATCACTCCGGATTAATTCTTAAAACGTATCAACATAATCTTTTTACAATAATTTAGCGACTCATGGGTGTTGGAGCAGGTAGCACAAGCAAGTTAAATTTCCGCCCTTCATAAATAAAGTAAAGATTATTATGAGCAATTATTTATTTACATCTGAGTCAGTTACTGAAGGACATCCGGACAAAGTCTGTGATGCTATTTCTGATGCCATCCTCGATAATTTAATTGAACAGGATCCCGATTCCAGGGTGGCCTGTGAAACATTAGTCACAACTGGATTAGTAGTTGTATCAGGG
>CATMBH010000186.1:0-3700 GCA_950063985.1 uncultured Fidelibacterota bacterium | reverse complement strand
ACGCATGAACCGCGGAATGGCCGGCCTTTCTGATTTGCGTAAAGCCTGCGATACGGTCATTTCCATTCCCAACCAGAAACTCATGTCCATTGTTGACAGTAATACCACAGTCGTGGAGGCTTTCAAGCTTGCTGATTCCATCCTGCATCAAGCGGCAAAAGGAATCTCTGACTTAATCAATGTTCATGGTTTGATTAACCTGGATTTTGCTGATGTGGAAACCATCATGAAAAACATGGGTGAAGCCATCATGGGTACCGGTGTTGCCGGTGGAGAAGAACGAGCCGTTTTGGCTGCCCAGCAGGCTATTTCCAGTCCATTATTGGATAATTCATCCATCAGTGGTGCTCAGGGTGTTTTGGTCAATATTACCGGCGGTCCGGACCTGGCGCTCATGGAAGTGGATGAAGCAACGAGCATTATCTTCGAGGAAGCCGGTAACGATGCCAATATTATTTTTGGTGCTGTGATCGATCCTAAAATGAATGAAGAAATTCGCGTTACGGTCATTGCCACTGGTTTCAGCCACAAAGCACCGAAAGAAGTGGAAAAGGAAGACTATGAGGTTATTGTACGTCCCAAACAAATAAAAGCCCGTATATTGGCTGAACAGGAAAATGTTCCCTTGTTCAATCAAAAAATCGTTGAAGAACAGGAACCAGTACAACCTGGAATAACACAACCTCCTGCTTCAAAATTCCAATTCGATAATACTGTTATTTATGGCGATGAACTGGACGTACCGGCATTTATTCGCCGACAGCAGGAGTAGTTTAACTTTATAATATCAGAAGCTTCCTGAATACTCTCAGTAGGCTCTGAAAGCAACAACATAGGACAACTTGGGTTGGCCAAACCCAGGAGACTGGTAATAAAAGATAAACCCTCTGCCAAAAGCAAAGGGTTTTTCTTTTAGGGAGGGTAATGAAGTTTTTTAAACTTTTACGCCACGAGAACGCATCTCTTTCAATACTTTGGTAATACCTTTCTTATCAATAAGGCGCATTCCCTGCGTGGACACATTCAGCGTTACATAGCGTTTTTCATCCGGGAGCCAGAATCGTTTTTTCTGGAGGTTAATATTAAACCGGCGGCGGGATTTATTGTGGGCATGGCTCACTTTGTTCCCGTACATGGGCCGCTTACCGGTTACGTCACACATTCTACTCATAATTAAATTTTCCTTTTAGATCTTAAAATCGCCGGCAAATTTATAGTTTTCTTTTGTCTTTAACCAAAGAAAATAGTTTGAATTTGATTGTCATTCTAATGGAGCTGCGCGACTGAAGAATCTCAAGTATAAACTTTACAATTATGCTTGAGATCCTTCACTCTGTTCAGGATGACAAAATAATACAAGTATAATTATTAAATTCCTTCATGAAGATCGGTAATGTTCAGATAGACAACCCCATCTTTTTGGCTCCCATGGCCGGAGTTACAGATTTCTCATTCCGTATTCTATGTAAGGAAATGGGTGCTGGTGTGGTTTATTCTGAATTTGTCTCTGCACACGGCATTATCCGTGAAAATGAAAAAACACTGGACATGATCCGCTTTACGGAGATGGAACGCCCTATTGGCATTCAGATTTTTGGTGATTTGCCTGAAGTCATGGCGCAGGCAGCTCGCATGGTTGCCAACAAATTCCAACCGGATATCATCGATATCAATTACGGCTGCCCCGTGCCCAAGATCACAAAAAAAGGAGCCGGTTCTGCAGCATTGAAAGACCTTTGTCTCATGGATGACATCACCTCCGCAGTTATTGAATCCGTTCCTGAACTGCCGGTGACCGTGAAAATGCGGTCCGGCTGGGATATGTCCAATATCGTGGCTATTGATGCAGGACCCCGTTTGGAAAAGATCGGTGTAAAGGCCATTGCCCTCCACCCGCGCACCACAAAACAGAGTTATAAAGGCGACGCCAAATGGGAATTGATCAAAGAATTAAAGCAAACAGTCTCTATTCCTGTTATCGGCAACGGTGACATTAAGAAGCCTGAGGATGTTTTACGCATGTTTGAAGCCACCGGCTGTAATGCGGTCATGGTGGCGCGGGCAGCATTGGGCAATCCCTGGTTCTTTAAACAGGCCGGTGCTTTATTAAATGGCTCACATTTTCCACCGGAACCTGAAACTCACGAACGCATCAGCATGTGCCGACGGCATATGGAATTACTTTTGAAATCCAGGGGTAAAAAGATCGGTACTAACCTCATACGCAAGCATTTTGGCTGGTACATCAAAGGGTTTCCTGGGGCAGCGGTCCTCCGGCAGTCGCTGGTCATGGCCAAGGACCGTAGGGAAATGAAAACATTATTGGACGATTTTTTATTCACCCGTGATTTGATTTTAGAAACAGCATAATTTTGAATCCCCTCCCTTGTTTCACTCTCCTTTGGCTTAGTATATTCCCGGGTTATTTTTTAACCGAAAAATCAACCTAAACAGAGAAAATATGTCAGACAAATTTTCCATTCCAAAGCCGTTTAATGAGCCCATCAAAGATTATGCTCCCGGTTCACCGGAAAAAGAAAGTTTATTAGCAAAATTTCAAGAACTAAAAAACCAGACTATCGATATTCCTCTCATTATTGGCGGCGAAGAGATCCATACAGAGAATACGGCCAATTGTGTGCTGCCACACGATCATGGCCATGTATTGGCCACATTTCACCAGGCGGGTGAAAAAGAAGTCCAGCTGGCCATCGACGCCTCCCAGGAAGCCTGGCGAACGTGGTCAAAAACTTCCCTGGAAGAACGTGCAGAAATTTATCTTAAAGCAGCAGATCTGCTTGCGGGACCCTGGCGGGATACTATTAATGCCGCCACCATGCTGAATATGAGCAAAAATGCCTACCAAGCCGAGATCGATTCCGCCTGTGAAATGATCGACTTTTTCCGCTTCAACCCCTGGTATGCCCTGGAACTGGCAACCCATCAGCCCATGTATTCCCCAAAACCAACCAAAAACTCAATTGAACTCCGTCCCCTGGAAGGATTTGTTTTCGCTGTATCACCTTTTAACTTTACTTCCATAGGCGGCAACCTCCCTTCCGCTCCCGCATTAATGGGTAATGTCGCTCTCTGGAAACCGGCATCAAGCGCGGTCTATCCGGCATATTTCATCATGCAGCTGTTCAAGGAGGCCGGCATGCCCGATGGTGTCATCAATTTCATTCCCGGCCGCGGCTCACAAGTGGGGCCTACCGTTATGAACAGTCCTCTTTTAGCCGGGGTACATTTTACCGGATCAACAGCTGTTTTCCAGAGTATGTGGCAACATGTAGGTGAAAATATCCAGAATTATAAATCATATCCACGTATTGTAGGTGAAACCGGCGGTAAGGACTTTTGCATCGCCCACGAAACCGTTAATAAAGATGCACTGGTCACAGCCATGGTTCGAGGAGCGTTTGAATATCAGGGACAAAAATGTTCAGCCATGTCCCGCGCCTATATTCCAACTAGTATCTGGGATGAGGTAAAAGAAAAATATTTAGCAGAAGTTGGCACCATCAAAATGGGTGATCCCGATGATTTTACCAATTTTGTGAATGCGGTCATTGATAAATCCGCTTTTGATTCCATTGCTGAATTCATCGATTATGCTCAAGCGGCTGATGATGCAGAAATCATCACCGGCGGCGGTTATGATGATTCTAAGGGATATTTCATCGAACCCACCACAATCCTG
>CATMBH010000185.1:0-3712 GCA_950063985.1 uncultured Fidelibacterota bacterium | reverse complement strand
TGAAAATTCTCCGGAAAATGTTCACCGACGTGCATGCAGATCTGCTGTTTTATTAGATCAACTCCAGTTACCATTTCTGTAATAGTATGCTCTACCTGAATGCGTGTATTCATCTCCATGAAATAGAAATTTTTATTCGTATCCATCAAATATTCTATAGTGCCGACGCCCACGTAATCTACAGCTTTGGCGCCCCGGATAGCCATTTTACCCATCTGCTGCCTAACTTCTTCAGTAACTGCAGGAGAAGGTGATTCTTCCACCAATTTTTGATGACGGCGCTGGATCGAACATTCCCGCTCACCTAAATGGACACAATTGCCATGTTCATCCGCAAGGATCTGCACTTCAATATGCCGGGAATTTTCCACGAATTTTTCTATGTACATATCGCCATTATTGAAGGCCTTTTTCGCCTCGTTACTGGCAGTATTATACATTTTTTCCAACTCATTGGGTTCACGAACAAGACGCATCCCTTTTCCACCTCCGCCTGCAGACGCTTTCACCATGACGGGGTAACCCATTTCATACGCTAATTTTTTCGCTTCATCTACACCGTTTAACACCCCTTCACTGCCGGGAATGACAGGAACACCGGCTGCTTTCATAGTTATTTTTGCCTGGGCCTTGTCACCCATAGCATCAATAATCTCTGGGGACGGCCCGATGAACGTGAAGCCATTTTCAGAGCAAATTCTTGAAAAATCAGCATTTTCGGCTAAAAAACCATAACCAGGGTGAATCCCGTCAGAAGACGTGATTTCGGCCGCAGCCAGAATGCGCGGAATGTTCAGATAGCTATCGGCTCCGGGCGGTGGACCAATACAGACAGCTTCATCCGCAAATCTCACATGGAGGGAATATTCATCAGCCGTTGAATAAACAGCCACTGTCTTAATACCCAATTCATGGCACCCTCGGATGATGCGCAGAGCAATCTCACCGCGATTGGCAATCAGGATCTTTTTGAACATGTTTTATCCGTTCGGATCAATAATAAATAGAGGCTGATTATATTCCACAGGCTCACCATTGCCTACGAGAATTTTTCGCACAACTCCACCCCCTTCAGCTTCAATTTCATTCATAATCTTCATGGCTTCGATAATACAGAGCGTGTCACCCTTATTCACTTTATCACCCTCTTTCACAAAGGGGTCTTCTTCAGGGCTGGAAGAATTGTAAAATGTTCCGGGCATAGGTGAAATAACTTCATCTCCCGTAACAGATTCTTCTGCCGCAGTGACCTCAGTCGCAGCTGTAGGAGCAGGATTTGCTGCTGTACTAGGTGTAACAGATGTTGCGGGTGATGATTTCACTACATGAAATCGACGCCCAAGAAACGTAACGTCAATTTCGTTCACGTCGCTGTGTTCCAGTATGTATATAATTTCCTTTAGTTTATCCTGCCACATAGTTACCTCTATCGGTTTTTAATCTTTTCTCTTTCAATATATCCGCCTGTTCGTGTATTCAGCTTTAATACGTCACCAATATCAATGAATAAAGGCACATTTACCTCAATGCCTGTTTCCAATATGGCCGGTTTCGTCGCCCCGGTAGCCGTATTGCCTTTCATGCCCGGTTCAGTATGCGTGACTTCCAGATTCACATGAGCCGGCAATCGAACATTAAGTACTTCTTGTCCATCAAACAATAAATCAACATTTAAGCCCGCTTTTAGAAATCCTGTATTTGAGCCAATGACTGCATCATTGACATTGATTTGCTCATAGGTCTGATTATCCATAAAAATATACTGGTTTCCGTCTTCATACAAGTACTGCATTGCTTTTGCCTCAATCCGAATAAACTGCAATTTCGCACCTGAATTGAATGTTTCATCGATGACTTTACCGGATTGAATATCCTTTAATTTTGTACGGACAAATGCAGGGCCTTTTCCTGGTTTCACATGTAAAAATTCCACGATCTTCATCCGTTTATTCTTGTGTAGAATTACCGCACCATTTTTAATATTTGCAGTCGTTGCCATTCGTTTACTTTAATAGAGCATTTAATTTACAGATTAGTAGAAGAATTCTCAAACGTGCATAAATATTTTATGCAATGGGGGATCCAATCCGTTTCCAATATGGTATTGTAGATTGAATGAATTCTTCTGCTGTGATTAAATCTTGGGTGTATATATTATTTTCCGGCATCATTTTTGCGTATTTGATTAAATCTGATCGTTGCAGCAATGCCAGCCACGATTTCATTTCCTCATCAGAGAATGGCAGCATATTAACCAATGATTTTATATCCTCTGTTGTCATTTCCAATGTTTTTAAAAAAAAACTATGTTCAACGTATTCTCTTAAAATGTAGGATATCTGTACATAAAATGCCTTTAGATCTATATTTTCTCTCGATTTTTTTCGTAAGTCGCTCAGCTTTTCTATTGCAATTTCATCCGGCTGGGGTAGAAAATTATCAGGAAGTGCTAATAATTTTTCTTTTCTGTATTTTATACTTAACCAGGCCATGATTGCCAATGTCAAAAACAAGGTGGAAATAAGCATTATTATTTTCAATTCAACAGGACGTGAAACAGGTAATGGATCTTTTACCGGTTTCATAGCGCCAGCCATTGTTGGGTCTGACGATGATACTATAATTATTTCCTGTTCATCCGTTTGCATGATTATCTTTTCTGTTGAATCAGCATTGAGAAAAACCACGTCTATGGCCGGTATCGAAAAATGGCCCGTATCCCAAAACACGATTTCCATTTTAAACGTTTTTCCTTCGACTAATGTTTGATCACGAATTTCCATGGCCTCTGGTTTTTCAAAATCATTTATTATAACGGGTAAATCACCAGCGCCACTAGTATAAATAGAATAATGAATGATATCACCAATCGTTGCCATTGTTGTATCAATTTCTGAAGTAATGGAAAGATTCTGCTGAACATCTTCCGTTGTGCAGCTAAACATGAAAAGAATGGTAATTGGAAGAAATCGGTTCATTTCAAATACGCTTTTCACGCTTTTTAAAATAATTCATCAACGGTTCAACAAAATCCTTTTCAGTTGAAATGGGAATTACATCGAAACCGATACGGTCACATTCTTTAGCAAATTTTTCATTCTGCTCTAGTATGGCTGCTTCATACTGCTTGCGATCCATACTAGATCCTGTATCGATCCAACTGGTCTCATCTGTTTCCGGGTCATGAACTTTAACCAATCCTATATCAGGGATGGCTGATTCAAAAGGATCGCTAATTTTTAAACCGATTAAATCATGTTTTCGGTTGGCCATTTTTAAACTGGACCAATATTTTTCATCCAGGAAATCTGAAAGTAAAAAAACAACACTCCGGCGCTTGGCTACATTTAAAAGAAATTCTAATGCTGTTCTAATAGATGTGCCTTTTCCATGGGGCTGATGGTACAATAATTCCCGTACAACCCGTAATACGTGAGAACGCCCTTTTTTAGGAGCGATGTATTGTTCAACTTCATCGCTGAATAAAATCAGTCCAACCTTGTCATTATTTTTAATAGCTGAAAAACCAAGGACGGCTGCAATCTCTGCCGCCATTTCACTCTTGAACTGGGAGATGGAACCAAAATGGCCAGAACGGCTAACGTCCACCAAAAGGTAAACAGTTAATTCACGTTCTTCTTCAAATATCTTTACAAATGGTGAACCGGTGCGTGCTGTAACATTCCAATCAATCAGTTGAATGTCATCCCCG
>CATMBH010000184.1:0-3723 GCA_950063985.1 uncultured Fidelibacterota bacterium | reverse complement strand
TCGATTAGCACAAAAATATAATTTAAGTCCGTCAAAACTGCTTATTCCCTTGAGTTATATTGCCATTATGGGAGGTACGCTGACACTGGTGGGGACATCAACAAATCTGCTGGTTAATTCCATTTATGTCAACACCACAATGGCGGAGCCGCTGGGTATGTTTGAATTTTCCCGCTATGGAATATTCATTTTACTAATCGGTCTTTTGTATATCATCTTTGCAGTGCCATTTATCCTGCCATCACGGACGGTCACATCCAGTTTGACACAGAGCTATCATATGGGTGGTTATTTAACGGAATTAAAAGTGGCTGAAGAATCGCCCTTGGTTGGGCGCACATTCATGGAACGGAGTATAAATAAAAATTATGATATTACCGTTTTGGATATTATTCGGGAAGGTATGGTTATTAGTAAAAATATCCGCAATACAATTATACATCCGGGAGATGTATTATTTGTACGGGGATCGTTGGAAAATTTTTTGCGCATGAAAGAAGTAGAAAAAGTCACTATGCTTACAGATGAAAAATTAACCCAGGCTGAACTTATCCATGATGATAATACATTAGTAGAATGCTTATTAACCCAGCAATCTGAACTGGTAGGTAAAAGCCTGATGGAAATCAACTTTCGCCGTCGTTTCGGTAGTTTTATATTAGCTATCCGTCGTGAAGGAGCCATACTGCGCAGAAAAATAGCTCATGTTATGCTGCGGGCTTTTGATACATTATTGGTGTACGGTCCGCGGGATAAAATAAAAGAATTATCAGAGTCGGGGAATTTTATTGTTTTGGGCGAAATTGAAGCAACGCTGCAAAAAAACCGTTTCTGGTGGGTGAGTCTGGTTGTAATAATCAGTGCTGTTTTCCTGGCAGCGCTGGGCTTGGTACCCATACTAAAAGGGGCTCTGGTAGGCATGATTATACTCTTGGTCCTGCGAGTTATTTCTACGAACGAAGCCTATCAATCCATTAACTGGCAAGTGATTGTTTTAATCGCCGCCTTGATTCCCATTGGAATTGTGATTCAAAAGAGCGGTACAGCAGAATGGTTAGCGACTGCTATGAATAATGTCGTCGAACAATTTGATCCCGCTTTGCGCCCTGTTGTAATGGTGTCTTTGATTTATCTGATGACGATGATACTCACAGAAATGGCATCAAATGCAGCCACAGCTATCATTATGACACCCATTGCTATTTCTGCTGCCATGCAAATAGGACTGGATCCAAAGCCCTTCATATTCTCAGTTTGTTTTGCCGCATCGGCATCATTTATTACACCGATCGGTTATCAAACCAATCTCATGGTTTATGGCCCCGGTGGATATAAATTTTCTGATTATGTTAAAGTGGGCCTTCCCTTGGCAATTTCTTTATGGATAATGGCTACATTTTTAATTCCTGTGCTGTGGCCGTTTACGGCAGTTAATTAGAAATTACTAAGTGACATCAGTAGATCAAAAATCTTCCCGCCTGAATGAATTTTTAGAAAGTCCTGAAAAAGGGCTTTGGAAACTCGCATGGCCGGTCATGGCCGGGATGGGTATCCAGACATTATACACGATTGTTGATATGATATTTATCGGCCGACTGGGAGGAGAGGCCATTGCCGCAATAGCTTTTAATATGCCGCTTTTCTTTTTTGTTTTAGGTTTGACCATGGGTCTCGGTGCGGGTGTCACCGCTTCCATTGCTCGTTTTATCGGTGCTAAAGATAAGGTTAATGCCGATAACAGCGCCGAGCATGCAGTTGTAATGGGTGTTGGAATCAGTATTATATTAACCATAATCGTTACCATTTATGGGCGGGATATACTTCTAGGAATCGGCGCACCAGAGTCGGTCATCGATTTGAGCTGGTCCTATTTACGCGTTATTTGTATCGGTTTGCCCTTCATGGTTTTATCTGCCTTTTTTCGTTCCATACTTGTAGGTGAGGGAGATACAAAATTTCCCATGACCGTAGCAGCATTGGGAACGGTGCTTAATATTATTTTGGATCCCATTTTCATTTTTACACTGGGACTAGGGGTTGCCGGAGCTGCCTGGGCTACGGCTATCAGCCAGATTACAGTATTTACCATTTTCATTTATATGCTATTCTTTAAAGAACATTCCTATATCACATTTCGCCTTAAGGATTTTTCGCCATCTTCGTATATTACAAAGGATATCATAAAAGTTGGATTACCGGCGTCTATGTCCATGATTATCATGTCCTTTGGACAACTCGTTTTCAACCGCATTCTCATACATTTTTCAACGGATGCCGTTGCCGCTTATCAGATCGGCGGCCGCATTGATATGGTCATTTTTCTGCCCATTCTGTCTATTTCTTACACGCTGACAACCTTAGTGGGTATGTTTTTTGGCTCCGCAAGGATGGACAAGGTAAAACACATTATTTATTATGGGTTGAGCCGTTCCTTTATGATCGCTGTAGTTACGTCTGCGCTAGTGTATTTTACTGCACCAAAACTAGTCTTGCTCTTCACAGATATTCCATATATCCAGGAAACAGCAGTTACCTATTTAAGGCTCATGGCTTTTGTGTATCCCTTTGTCGCAATTGCACTGCCTTGTGGCCGTATCCTGCAAGGATTTGGTTTAGGAATGCCATTATTAGTAATTACATTGATCCGTGTTTTGTTGATATCATCACCCTTGGCAATCTTTTTTATCTTTGTACAGGACCGCCCTTTGGAATGGATCTGGTATTCAATGATGATTTCAACAGCAGTCGCTTTCGTGGTTGCTGTTGGCTGGGTTATGTGGGCATTAAAAAAATATTCAGTTCAACCAACAGGAGTTCAACATGCAAAAACTCAACTTAAACCAAATCAGTGAAGCATTAAATGATCTGCCGGGATGGACATTCACGAATGATACGATTCATAAGAATTTATCGTTTGATACCTACATGGACGGCATCGATTTTGTGAGTCAATTAGCTGTAAAAGCAGAAGAACATAATCATCATCCCGATCTGACTGTTGGCTGGTGCAAGGTTGGTGTAACTTTTACAACGCACGATTCAGGAGGCATTACTGCAAATGATATTACCATGGCTAAAGAAGTTGAGCGATTATTAGGTTAAAATCCAAATTTAAGCTCAGGTTGTGATTCAATTGATGATCAAGTAAATTGCAGCACATTCATTAGATGACCATGAAAAGACTGATCATATTAACGGTATTATCATCTATAATATTCGGTAATCAACCGGATTTAAAATTCACCAAATTTTCTTCAAAGCAAGATCCCGAAGGTAGGCATTTGCCAACCAAAGAACAGGTTCGATCCGTCAAAAAAACAGCAAAAATAAAAAACAGAATCCTTGAAAATATTGATCTTTATTCCCAGCCAAACCACCGAATTGAAAATAATGGTCTGCTTGTCGGCCGAGTGTATGACCAGACAGATAATGGTGTTTCAGCCCAGGTCGTCGCTATCGATACAATGAATGAAAACCAGTTTTCAACGGTGACTAATGACAGCGGGTATTACAGTTTATACGTTTTGAATAGCACATACAAAATGTTGGCTTTGCCCTTTGATGATTTCCATATTACCGGTTATACCTTAGATGTGGATGTGGATGATGATACTGTAGAGGTGGATATTTTTACCCCGGCATTAATATTTGATAGCGATATTTATGGTACAGTGATCGATACAGGTGGAACACCCTTACATGCAGCATGGGTGGCGGCAGTGG
>CATMBH010000183.1:0-3734 GCA_950063985.1 uncultured Fidelibacterota bacterium | reverse complement strand
ACAAACCTCTCACCAGCAGCTACCAATAACCGCTCACCAGATGTAATGAGGAAAATTTACCTCGCTTTAATCCGGCAACGCGATCACGTTGTCTTTTTCCTCGCAGTTCTTATATCATTTACTTTAATACTCACTAACGATTCACGCGATATTGCCATTCTCCGCGGAAAGGCAAACGACATCTTCTCTTTCATGTATAAACCTGTGTCATGGCTACGTTCGATGGCAGTAGTCGAGGATGAAGCAGCAGTCCTGCGTGAAAAAAATATTCAATTGAAATTACAAATTGAATCGATGCTGAATCTAGCTGCAGAAAATGAGCAATTAAAAAATCTTCTGAATTATAGACGGGAAAGCCATTTGACGCTCCTGCCGGCGAAAGTGATCAATAAAGGTATAACGTCAAATATGAATACAATAACTATTGATGTTGGGACAGATCAAGGTGTTAAACGTAATGCACCTGTTATGACCCCAAATGGCGTCATCGGTAAATCAGTCGTCGTAGGAAGGCATAGTTCAATCATCCAGGTAATAAGCGATGTGAATTTTCGTTTGAGTGTTCAAGTAATGCCATCGGGAGCTAGAGGAATTTTAAGCTGGGTATATGGTGATTTGTGTGAAATAAGAGAAGTTCAGAAAAATTCAGAAATCAATATTGGTGATCGTGTTTTGACGTCAGGTTTTAGTGATATATTTCCAAAAAATCTACCTGTTGGTGAAGTCACTGGTATACGTGAAGAAAGAGGCAGTTATCAAAAAATTGTATCTGTTCGATTTGCAGAAAATCTAGGTTCTTTAATAAACATCTTTGTTATAACGGAACAAAATGATGCAGTGGAGTAAGTTTATTATCCTGTTGTTTTGCGTATTTTTCATGCAATTTTATCTGGCTGAATTTTTGTCAATCAACATGATTCGACCGGATTTTATTACAATATTTGTTCTCTATACAGCGATTAAATTCGGCCGCTTTTACGGTGTAATCGCCGGTTTCATTCTGGGACTATTAACTGATTTGGCAGGAGTGGGTTCTTATTTTGGACTTTCGTCATTAACATATTCTATCAGTGGTTATTTAGCCGGTTATCTAAAAGATCAGTATAATCGTCTGATTCCCCTTTATTTTCATTTAACGTGGGTGGTTATAATTTCATTTCAGTTTCTTGTTTATAGCTTCGTGCGTTATCAATATTTATTTGAGACTGATTTTATTTTATTTTTGGAAAAATGGGTGCTAACTATGGGTTATACCATGGGCTTTATTCTTGTGCTCCAGCTAATCATTCCATTCAAGGTCTATTACCATGTTGAAAGCAGCTAACCTCATTCCTCAAAAACGGCTTATTGTTGTGTGCGGTGTTGTTGTTATACTCATGCTTTCATTGATATTCAGGTTCTTCTATCTGCAGGTATATTATCATGAAACGTATAAACAAAAAGCAGAAGTCAACCGCATTCGTGCTATTCCGTTGAATGCTTCCAGAGGATTGATTTTGGACCGCAATGGTGAAATTATAGTTGACAATTATCCTACCTATGTATTGACAGCAATCCCCGGTGAAATGATAGATAAGCATAAAAATTTCCAGATTATCAGTAAATCTACTGGAATTGATATCTCATTGCTGGAAACCAATTATAAAAAATATTATCGTGGAAAGTTTTTACCAGCAAGACTTGCCAAGGATTTAACATTTGATCAATTAAGCCGCATAGAAGAACATAAACAGGAATTGACCGGTATTAATTATATGCAATTCCCGGAACGCTATTTTCCAAGAAAAATAAACGCAGCTCATATACTTGGTTATGTGAAAGAAGTGGATCAGGCATTGCTCAAGGAATTAGATTTAAAAGATAATTATCTTTATGGCGATTTAATAGGCTGGCGTGGATTAGAAAAAGTATATGAAGAAAGTTTGCGTGGAGAAAAAGGAATCTATTTTGTTGACGTAGATGCCTATGGCCGTGAGACGGGCCAATCACCTGATTATAAAAAAGAAAACCCTATTCCGGGTAAAGATCTGCAAACTTCCCTTTTGATTTCATTGCAACAGATGCTGGAGAATTTGTTAGATGGCAAACGGGCAGTTGTACTTGTTTCCTCGCCAAAAACAGGTGCTATGCTGGCCATGGTCAGCAAGCCCGATTATTCCCCAGATTTATTCATAGGTGCCACTACAGTTAATGAATGGCAGGACATCATCAGCAATCAGGACAAACCATTATTAAACAGGATGACTCATGGATTATATCCACCTGGTTCAACATTGAAAATGATTACAGCCATGACGTTAATGGAAAAAGGTAAAGTTAATTATTCAGAAACAATCTATTGTAGTGGTATCTATGAATTAGGAGACAGACATTTTCGCTGTTGGAAAGAAGGTGGGCATGGTAAGATGGATTTAGAACAAGCTGTCACTCAATCCTGTAATATATATTTTTATCACCTTGTTCAGCGTTTAACGCTGGATGAATGGGCTGAGGCGTGCAAATCATTTGGATTTGGAGAGATGACAGGAATTGATTTAGCCTCCGAAGCAAAAGGAGTGATACCAAACTCCACATTTATGAATAAACTATATGGTCGCTGGGGATGGTCAAAAGGACATTTATTAAATCTTTCATTGGGGCAGGGTGAACTGGTGGTTACTCCGATACAGATGATGCAATATATTAATATTATTGCTATGCATGGTGCTGCACCCACATTACACATTGCTAAAGGTAATCCAAAAATATCAAGTTCTATCAATCATTATTCTCACCAGAACTGGAACCGCATGGAAATTTTTTTACGTAAAGTAATTACTTCGGTACATGGGACAGGAAAACGAGCCAACCCAGGAATTCCCGGCTTAATAATCGCTGGCAAAACCGGCACTGCTCAAAATCCCCATGGTGAACCCCATGCTTTATTCGTTGGTTATGGTAAAAAAGATAATGAACTTGTTTCTGTAGTGGTGTTAATAGAAAATGGCGGTTCTGGCAGTGAAACAGCTGCACCCATTGCCGGTCGCGTATTTGAATTCCTATTTTCCTCCAAAGAATCTATGAAGCTGGCATTTTCATCATGATTCAACTTTTTCTCCAAAAATTCAAGGAATCAACGTTAAGCATTTTAGCCATAGCACTATTTCTTACGGGAGTAGGATTGATTACGTTAAAAAGTATTAGTACAGGACATGAAGGGAATTATTTTCAGCAATCATTTTATAAACAGTTGTTTTTTCTGTTGCCGGCTTTGATTGTATTTTTAATTGCATTCTTTATTCCGAGACACACCATCCACCGTTATATCTATGGGTTATATGGTTTTATGATCTTATTGATATTGATACCATTTTTGGGCGAAGAAATTGCCTCTACCTATCGCTGGATCAGGATTGGTTTGCCATTTGGTTTTCAGCCTTCTGAATTTGCCAAGTGGATCGTGGTGATTGCATTGGCACGCTATTTATCTGATCATAACTTGGAAATGAATTATTTTTCAGTGAGTATAGTACCCATTATTATAGTATTAATTCCGGCAAGTATTGTATTGAACCAACCCGATTTGGGAACAGCTATTATAATACTTGTACCTGTTTTGCCCATGCTCTACTGGATAGGCGCAAGGCCTTTTCATCTTTTTCTTATGGTTGCTCCTCTGGTTAGTATCCTGACAGCTTTTCATTGGTTGTCCTTTTCAATCTGGGCTTCAATTATGGTGTATGTTATTTTCAAAG
>CATMBH010000182.1:0-3745 GCA_950063985.1 uncultured Fidelibacterota bacterium | reverse complement strand
GATCCAGAAGAATATATCAATTCACTGTTAGGCTTGGAAGATGTATAAGCTGAACATGATCAGTTTGGGCTGTGCGAAGAATGACAAGAAAAATCAATGCCAGGTGCGGTCTTTGATTTCTGGCAGCACGTAAACATCTTTTCCGCCCACAACTGTCCTTACTACTTTTGTTTCCAGGATATCATCGGGATTGATCACCAGTAGATCCTTGGATAACACCACAAAATCAGCCAGTTTTCCCGTTTCCAGTGTACCCAGTTTATCTTCCTGAAATCCGGCATAGGCGCTGTTGTAGGTGTAACAGCGCAGTGCTTCTTCTACTGTGATCTTTTCATCGGGATACCAGCCATCAGGATTTTTTCCATCACGAGACCGGCGTGTAACAGCTGTAAAAATGCCCATCAATGGATCTAATGAAGTTACAGTCCAGTCGGATCCAAATGTGAGAGTGGCGCCATCATCAAGCAATGATCTGAAAATGTACGTCCCTTCCAATACGTTGTCATCTACTCGCTTATAAGCCCAGGCTGCGTCATCATAAATACTGGTGGGCTGCATGGATGCGATAACACCATCTGAGCTAAAGCGTTTCATGTCCTGGGGAGTTAAATGCTGGGCATGCTCTACACGTGGACGGCGGTCTCTCTCGCCGTGTTCGTTTCCAATCGCGTAAAATTCATCCAGAATCCATTCATTGGCCCGTGTGCCGATGGCGTGGACGGCGAATTGAATTCCTGCTTTATCCACTTCACGCAAGATCTTACGAAATTCAACAGTATCAGCTGCTACCAATAGTCCTCTTGTACTGGGATCATCTTTATAAGGTTTGTGCATCCAGGCGGTACGGGATCCCAGAGAGCCGTCCATCATGGCCTTCATGCCGTGCCAGCGTAGCATATCATCGCCTGGACCGTGATCTTTATTATAATCAATAATTTTCTTCCAGTTTGTAACCCATGGAAGTGCATAAATGCGCAGGGAAAGTTTATCCTTATTTCGTACAAAAGTTTGCAGATCATCCCAGGAACACATATCATGAATCTGTGTCAGGCCAATTGAAGCAGCATATGCCATGGCTTTTTGTAGGGCCAGGTCTGTTTCTTCATCCGATGCAGGAGGAATGACAGCGGAAATAAGTCCTTCTGCTTCATCCCGAAGTATGCCTGTTGGGTTACCATTTTTATCTTGATTAATTAGTCCTCCAGGAGGGTCTGGCGTATCTTTTGTAATACCTGCTAACTCCAGAGCTTTCGAATTTGCTAAAGCCATATGGCCGTCCAGACGGCCGAGAAAAACAGGGATTTCAACTGTGAAAGGATCGATCCATTTTTTAGAGGGCAATTCACCTCCCCACATTTCGTGGTCCCAATCACCGCCTTGGACCCATTGACCAGCTGTAATATTTTGAACATATTCTTTTACACGATTGATAAATTCGTTTTTAGTGGAAACATCCCGCAGGTTGATGCTCATAAGCTGAAATCCGCCGCTCATAAAATGGGTATGGTTATCCATGAATCCCGGAACAACGAATTCACCGAAAAGGTTGATCATCTCCGTTTTAGGATTTTGCAGAGAAGAATAATCAGAACCCAATGATAGTATTTTATTTCCTTTTATGGCAATGAATTCAGCGCTGGGGCGATTAGCGTTTCCTGTCCAGATATTACCGTTATAATAAATCTTGTCAGCAAATTGGTTTGGCTCACAGGATGTGAGATAGAATATTGCCAGCAATATAATAATTCGGATGTTCATTAAATCTCCTGTTTTCATCAAATATTGATGCACAATATATTTAAATAAATAATAATATCCATTATGGAAAAAAAGTTCACTCTCTGCCATTGCTCTATATAGTTTAACCGAGGTAAATTTGCCGTTATGGCAGAGTTTAAAGTCAATTCAGAGTTCACTCCTCAAGGGGATCAGCCCCAGGCAATAGCCAGTTTGGTAGAGGGATTAAATCGCAATGACCCTTATCAGACACTTCTGGGCGTAACTGGCAGTGGTAAGACTTTTACCATGGCTAAAGTCATTGAAGAGGTTCAAAAGCCGACGCTGATTATTTCTCATAATAAAACATTGGCCGCCCAGCTTTATGGCGAATTCAAGTCACTTTTTCCGAAAAATGCAGTGGAATATTTTATCAGTTATTACGATTACTACCAGCCGGAAGCGTATATGCCTGTAACAGATACATTCATTGAAAAAGATATGTCCGTTAATGAGGAGATCGATAAACTGCGGCTGAAAACGACAGGTGCGCTCATGGAACGGGACGATGTTATTGTGGTGAGTTCAGTTTCTTGTATTTTTGGACTTGGTTCTCCGGAAGATTACAAAGATAAAGTTGTTCATTTAAAACGAGGAGATCAGCTCAACCGTAAAGCATTTTTGAAAAACCTGGTAAATATTCACTACGCCCGCAATGATACAGCATTTGAGCGCAGCACATTTCGTGTCCACGGCGATGTGATCGAAGTCCATCTGGCCTATGAGGATGTAGGCATTCGCATTGAGCTTTTTGGGACAGAAGTGGAAAAGATCACCCGTTTTGTACCCCTGACCGGTGAGATCATCAAGGAAATGGATTCAGACTTCATTTATCCCGGTAAGCATTTTGTAACGGATCAGAAAACAATAAACAGGATTATAGGCGAAATTCGTCAGGAACTCCACAATCGCCTCGAGTTTTTGCGTGCACATGATAAATTATTGGAAGCACAGCGTTTGGAACAGCGTACCAATTTTGATCTTGAAATGATGATGGAAATTGGTTATTGCTCCGGGATTGAAAATTACTCCCGCTATTTTGCCGGAAGGAAAGAAGGGGAAAGGCCTTTTACACTCATAGATTTTTTCCCGGATAATTTTTTAACGATTTTAGATGAATCCCATGTAAGCCTGCCGCAAATAAAAGGCATGTATAATGGCGATCGCGGACGAAAAACGGTGTTGGTTGAACATGGATTTCGCCTCCCAAGCGCCCTGGATAATCGACCATTAAAAATAAATGAATTCATGAAACTACAGAACCAAATCATTTTTGCATCTGCAACACCTGCCGATCGCGAATTGGAATTGTGCAACGGAGTAGTGGTCGAACAGGTTATTCGTCCCACCGGACTGCTGGATCCCATTGTGGATGTGCGGGGAACAGTTGGACAAATTGATGATCTCATTGGTGAAATACGCTATCGTGCTAAACTGAATCAGCGTGTGTTGGTTACGACTATCACAAAGCGTATGGCGGAAGATTTGACGGAATATCTACGCGGATTGAATTTACGTGTCCGTTATCTCCACAGTGATATTCAAACACTGGAACGTGTCCAGATCTTGCGTGATCTGCGCTTGGGTGAATTTGATGTGCTGGTTGGGATTAACCTGCTGCGCGAGGGGCTGGATCTGCCGGAGGTCTCTCTGGTGGCCATCCTGGACGCCGACAAGGAGGGCTACCTTCGCTCTCAGTCGTCCCTCATTCAGACCATCGGTCGGGCGGCACGGCACGTGGACGGCCACGTCATCATGTACGCTGACAACATCACGGCCTCTATGAGGTTTGCCATCGACGAAACGGAGCGCCGCCGTGCCCTTCAGGAGGTGCACAACCGCGAGCACGGTATCACGCCGGAGGGCATTAGCAAGGCGATTAGAGACATTACGGACAGGGTGAAGGCGGTGGCGGAGACCAGGGCTGTGTATACAACCTATAGGGACATGCCCAAGGATGACCTGATGC
>CATMBH010000181.1:0-3759 GCA_950063985.1 uncultured Fidelibacterota bacterium | reverse complement strand
CATGGCAAATCTTGGTTCTATTCAAACGGCGTGGTATATCTCACTCCTCTTTGGAGCAGGGGTAGGGTCTGTGCTGGTTCTCCGTTGGGTTTGGGAACGGATAAACCTCTATTCAGAATTGACGGCCATGGCGACATCGCTGATAGTTGCACCCATTATTCTGTTTACCGTGAATGATGAGTGGTTGCGTTTGCTGATTATGTCCGCAGCTTCCACAGTTGCTGTCGTAGTCGTGACGCTGGTAACATCCGAGACCGAACACAGTATCCTGGACCGCTTTTTTCAGCAGGTAAAACCGCCGGGCTTTTGGAGAAAAACAGCTCAACGCTGCGGCGTTGCACCAGAGCAGCCAATCCACCAATTAAAGGACGGTGTATATCTGGTACTAACAACAGCCCTGACGATTTTCCTGTTGTTGGTTGGCATTGGAAAATTGATTGTACCCAGTCCGACAGCAACCCCCCTGCTGGCATTGGTTCTGATAACGCTAGGATTGGCCAGTATAAAGCTATGGTGGAAAAAATTTAAGGCAATATAATTGCGATATAAATACTAATTAATCACTGATAACTCAATCCGAAACCATATTCGAATAAAGGATCGTAATGACTTTTCTATCCGAAAAACAAGTTTCTACCTTTAAGGAAGATGGCTACCTGATCGTATGTGAACTGTTTGATGCTGAAGAGGCCAAAATTCTCCGTAGCGCTGCACGAGCCGATCACTCCTTCAAGCAACACGCTCACGATCTTAAGGACGAAGAAGGCGGTAAAGCACAGCTTGTGTTGTGGAATACAGCTGGGGAAGATCTCTGGGGAACCATTGCCCGCATTGAGCGCATTGTCAATACAATGGAGCAGCTACTCGGGGATGAAGTGTATCACTATCATAGCAAGATGAGCATCAAGCAGCCAAACGGCGGCGGGGCGTGGAGTTGGCATCAGGATTATGGATACTGGTACCAAAACGGCTGCCTCTTTCCCGACATGGCATCGGTCTTCATTGCAGTAGATCCCAATACACGCAAAAATGGCTGCCTGCAAGTACTCAAGGGCTCGCACAAGATGGGTCGTATCGAGCACGGACGATACGGTGAACAGACCAGCGCTGACCCTGAACGTGTGGGTGAAGTCATTAAAGTAATGAAATTAGTACATGTGGAATTAGAGCAAGGTGACGCGTTATTTTTTCACAGCAACCTCCTTCATCGCTCTGACAAGAACACATCTGATCAGCCGCGTTGGTCGCTCATCTGTTGCTATAATACCAAGCACAACAATCCCTATAAGGATTCACACCACCCACGTTATGAGCCCTTGGAGAAGTTGCCCGATAACGCCATAAAGGAAATGAGCGGCAAACTTTTTTCTGAAAATACAGATTTTTGGACACCCGCTGATGAAGATACCACTGGTGTTGGCAAATATCCAGTGCAGGACTGATTTGGTGGAACGAATGGGGTTTTACTTAAATTGTTGTATGAATAAAGATTTTTACTTTATAACAACAACAGATGTTGTTATAAAGCGCCTTTAGTATTGCAAACCAAAACCGTATTCAAATAATGGATCATACTCCTCATCACTGATATTTATAGGTATTTGTGACATGTTGCGCGGCCAGGACACCGATAATCTCCCTGTGGGATTATAATCCCCAAACAAAACATCCGCAACTCCCTGCCCTTCGGTTCCCGGAAGCCACGCCGCCAGCAAAGCATTCCAAGAAGTAACTTCCTGCTCAATAATCAATGGTCGTCCAGATATAATAACTACAATAACCGGGATCTCCGATTTTTGTATTCTTCCTATTGCTTCTAGGTCTTTCTTATCCAGTTTTAAAAATTCCTGATCTCCTTCCCACTCCGCATAGGGCTTCTCTCCAATCACCACTACAGCTATATCAGACCCCACTGCACCCGAACCATCCTTGGTGTATGTTACCTTAGTTCCGTTTGACACTGTGTTCTGAATTGCTTCCAAGATGGTTGTTCCTTTGGTAATGGGGCCACTATTCCCTTGCCATGTAATGGTCCATCCTCCACACTGGAGGCCTATGTCATTTGCACTTTTACCACTGACATGAATGCGTGGTATATCTTTTTTAAGAGGAAGTATACCATTGTTTCTTAATAGAACCACAGATTCCCGCACAGCCCGGCGTGCCAACTCACGGTGAGCTGTTGAACCCACATGAGATAATAAATTGGGATTACTTAAAGGATGTTCAAATAAACCCAATCGGAATTTGATGTTTAAAATTCGGGAAACAGCGTCATCAATTCGGGTTGTGGGAATGGATCCTTCTTTAACAGCCTCAATCATGAGATGAATAAAATCATCAAAACGTTCACCGCCCCATTTAGCGCTTCCGGGAACCATCACCATGTCTATCCCCGCATTGATAGCAGTAATTATATTGGTCTTGTAATCACCGGGCATCTGGTCAACGCCTTCCCAATCTGAAACAACAAAGCCTTCAAACCCCAACTCATCCTTGAGCAGATTGGTAAGAAGATATTTGTTACCATGGCAGTAGTCACCATTCCATTTGTTAAAAGAAGCCATGATACTTCCTACGCCTGCTTTTATGGCTTCTAGATAACCGGGTAAATGAATTCTCCTTAATTCATTTTCGGTAATACGTGTATCTCCGCGGTCCAGCATACCTGTTTTTCCTGTGCCCCACTGCGTACCACCATCCCCGACAAAATGTTTAGCGCAGGCCAGAATTCCATGAGAAAGGTTCAACGTTTTTCCCTGAATTCCTTGAACAGCAGGCGCTGACAGACTGGACACCAGTTCAACAGATTCACCAAAACTTTCATATGTGCGTCCCCAGCGATAATCAAGAGCAACCGCCAGGCAGGGGGCAAAGGTCCAATGAATTCCGGTTGCAGCCACTTCCAATGCGGTAACCCTGCCAATCTCTGCCACTAAGTCCGGATTGTTGCTGCAACCCAAACCAATATTGTGAGGAAATATGGTGGCACCGACCACATTATTGTGCCCGTGTACAGCATCAATGCCGTAAATGATTGGAATCCCAAGACGTGTAGTAAGTGCAACCTTCTGGTATCGATTAACCATGTCGGCCCAGGCAGAAGGGGTATTTTGTTTGGGCACCGAACCACCGCCACTAAGTAAAGATCCTAAAAAATATTTGGCGATATCTGAATTGGATTCAAGGAACTGCTGATCAACTTGCGTCATTTGACCAATTTTTTCTTTTAATGTCATTTGTTTTAAAAGATTTATTACTCGCTGATCATTTTTTATTCCTGTATCCATATAGGATAATTTATCAATGATTGAAGTAATTTTATTTTCCGATGTTTCCATTGACAGATAAACAGATAATTGATTTGAATTTTGTTTTATTTTTTCTGTTGATTTTGTTATTTGAAAACTGAAAACCATAATGATGAAAATAGCGCCTATAATTGATTTTTGTTGCAATTTTAGTGTCTAATTCTTTACTTGTACATCTGATAATAATTGCTTTGCCTAAACAATAAAGCAAATTTATTGCACACAAGAACTATATTTGACATAATTAATATTTTTTTTAATTAATAGATAAGGAAGCACGTTATGAACTATTCTCAATATCAACTTGTTAGTTTAACAGTTTTGAGAGTATTAATTGGATGGCATTTTTTATATGAAGGTATATCAAAATTAATTAGCCCATATTGGTCTTCTGCAGCGTACCTGCTTGATTCTAAATGGCTTTTATCGGGTGTCGCCACAACAATTG
>CATMBH010000180.1:0-3764 GCA_950063985.1 uncultured Fidelibacterota bacterium | reverse complement strand
CTGAACGGAAAGCCTTTGGTAAGGAAATACATAAATTTCAGGCTGTCGGATTCAAACTAGCTGACATGACTACAGACATTGAAGCGGCAAAACTGCTGACATTCCATGCTGCTTGGATGAAAGACCAAGGCAAGGATGTGACAAAAGTAGCAGCTATGGCAAAACTCTTTGCCAGTGAAGCAGCAATGCGTATCACAACGGAAGCTATACAAATTCACGGTGGCTATGGGTACGTAAAAGAATATGATGTTGAACGCTTTTTCAGGGATGCGAAAGTACTCGAAATTGGAGAGGGGACTAGCGAAATACAGCGCATAATCATTGCCAGGGAATTGGTTAAAACATTCAGTAAAGCGGCTTGATCACTTCCAAGAAAATCCAGGATTCCCTTACTGCAGCAGGTGAAGTTTTACGGAAAAATTTGCCACAAATTGCTATTTTATTGGTTTTGGTTGTGGTGGTGTCTCTGTTTTTTCGTCAAGGCAGAACGCTGCAATACAGCTATCAAGTGGATGATATTGCCCGAGACCCAGTTATTACACCCTTTAATTTTCCAATCCTGAAAACAGAAGAAAAACTGCAAATTGATTTGGATGGAGCTCTTCGATCTGAACCATATCTATTTCATCGCAACCAAGATGCAGTGCAAGAACAGTCTGATGCGCTGGAAGAATATTTTCTCATGGTTGAAGAAATACGGTCTGCCTCAGAACAGTTGGAAAAAACGAAGGAGCTGCTATACCGCTATCGCCATGATGAAAAGTATGATGAAGTCCGTTCCATGTATCAGGCGGATAGTGCAACACTGGCAGTTTTGCAGAATCAGTACAAACAGGACTATCCGGCCCTTGCAGCAGAAAATGGACGTTATTCAATTTTCGATGTACAGGAGCCTTTCGAGTCAGATAAAACATTAAATTATTTTTATGAGGATTTATTGCAGATTTGTAAAAACAGGTGGGCTGAAGGAATTATTGATATTGATGCAACAGATATTGTCAGTTATGAAGTGTCTATTGACCAAGGAGAAATTCCTGTTTCATTAAAACCGGAGGAATTGAGTGATCTCAATATTGCCTGGACACGCTCCAAAAAGGAGATCAACTCAATGTATAGTGATGAAACGGATATACAGCGTGAATTAGGTTATATCATTCTTGTGGAATTTATGTACCCCAATATTATTTATGATAAGGAAACCACAGAACTCCGCCAGCAAAATCGCTTGGATAGGGTTCCCCGGAATCAGGGGATTATGCTGAAAGACGAAATGATTGTAGATGCGAACCAGCGCATTACTTCGGATATTTATCAAAAACTATCATCACTTTCTATTGCAATAAGTAAACTGGATAAACGTGAAAAAGGCTGGGAACAGGTTACATCCTACCTGGGTCGTTTAATGATGGTGGCAGTGGTCATTTCATTCTTCTTTACATTTTTACTTACTTACCGCAGTTACATTTTCAGTTATTGGAAACTGGTTTTACTGATTTCGTTGATTTTTGCTATCATCATTGGCTTGACAGAACTTTTCGTTTTTCGATTCGAATTATCAGAATACTTAATTCCCATCAGTGTTGCAGCCATGTTGCTAACAATTCTCTTTGATGCCAGGATTGGGTTTATGGGCACAATATCCATTACTCTTTTAAGCGGCATTTTGATTGGTAATAACCTGGAATTTATCATAACTATGATCTTTATCTCCTCTGTAGCCATGTATATGGTGCGCCGTTTAAGAACCAGGAGCCAGTTCATTACAACCATCCTGGCAATGATGGTAGCCAGTTTGTTTGTAGTTGTTGCCCATGGTCTCTATAAAGGTCACGTGTTGCCTGACATGCAGATCGATTTGATCTATCTCATGGTTGCCAGTTTACTCACTCCCATTATAACATACGGACTTATCGGGATTATTGAAGTGACATTTGGCATTACGACTGATTTGACGCTCTTGGAATTGCTGGATTTCAATCATCCCCTTTTGAAACGTATGCAGCGAGATGCCAATGGCACATTTAACCACAGCGTAGTGGTGGGTAACCTGGCCGAAGCCTGTGCCGATGCCATTAACGCACGAGCTCTACTGTGCAGAGTGGGTGCTTATTACCATGATATTGGTAAAATGGTGCGTCCGGAATATTTTATAGAAAACCAATTCAGCGGTGAAAACAAACATGATGGCCTTACGGAAGCCATGAGCGCCAAGATCATTCGTAATCATGTGAGCGAAGGACTGAAACTTGCTGAAGAATACAGTCTGCCGAAAATTGTCAGTGATTTCATTCCCATGCACCATGGTACCACACGCGTTGAATATTTTTATCGCAAGGCACTGGAAAATTCCAAAGGTAAAACTGTAGACGATCAAGCATTTCGCTATTCCGGCCCCAAGCCTAATTCAAAAGAAACCGGTATTCTCATGCTCTGTGAAGCTATCGAAGCAGCGGTACGTTCTATTAAAGAACCGGATGTATTTAAGATAGAGGAAATGCTCGAAAAAATCTTTAAAAAACGGCTGGATGAAGGTCAATTAGACGAATGCCCGTTGACTATCGATGACTTGCGCAAAATCAAAGGTGAAATTGATGGACAGACTGGAATGCTTCCAGTTCTCCGGGGAATTTATCATATTCGCATTGAATATCCAGAAGAACAGACTATAGAAGTAACTGCTGAAGCTTGATGCCCATAACCATTGAAGAAGACCCCACATTTAGTGGGTTTAATCAAGCCATTATTCAAAATATAATAAATACAGTTTTTGAAAAAGAAGGTTATACTATAGACAATATAGCTCTTGTTTTTGGGAACGATGATTTACTTAACAGCCTGAAAAAAGAATTCTTCAAAAAAGATCATCTTACAGATGTGATCGCTTTTCGCTTAAATGATTATGCAGAAAAAAATGTTGAAGGTGAAATTTATATTAGTGTCCCCCGGGCAAAGGAAAACGCAAAGTCATTTAAAGAACCTTTTGCCAAAGAAGTAGGTAGATTGATCATTCATGGCGGATTGCATTTATTGAATTATGATGATGAAACCAAAGAGGACAAAGATACCATGACCGGCAAAGAAGAAGCTTATTTAAAGCAATGTCAATGGCAGAACCTTATTCATGAGTGATACCACCGGGAAATTTGAGGAACTTGTTAATATCGTCCAGCGCCTCCGGGCCCCTGACGGCTGCCCCTGGGATCGGGAGCAGACCAACGCTTCCCTACTGCCTTATTTTTTAGAAGAAGCCTATGAAATGATCGAAAGCGTGGATAATGAAAATTGGTCGGAATTGAAAGAGGAGGTAGGGGACCTGTTGCTTCACGCAGTTCTGCAGGCCGTGATCGCTGCGGAGAACGATCATTTTACCATTGAGGGTTCCATCAAAAATATTAATGAAAAATTGGTCCGGCGCCATCCCCACGTTTTCGGAGACGCTCAAGCGGATGCCGCTTTTCATGCTAAACAGAATTGGGAGGTAGCTAAACATGAGGAAAAAAATAGAAAATCACGGTTGGATGGCGTCCCGGTAACCTTGCCGGCATTGATCCGGGCCCAACGCCTCCAGCAGAAAGCCAGTTATGCCGGATTTGATTGGGATAAAGTAGAGGAAGTGTGGGCCAAGATCCATGAAGAGATCCAGGAATTAAAGGAAGCCCAATCCAATAATTCTAAAAAACATGTTGAAGAAGAAATAGGTGATGTGCTTTTTGCTGTCGTAAATCTGGCACGATTTCTGGATATTCCTGCTGAAGATGCCTTAC
>CATMBH010000179.1:0-3776 GCA_950063985.1 uncultured Fidelibacterota bacterium | reverse complement strand
TGTATACTAATTCCAGCGGCGCCTTTTCATTGCAATTAGGGCGCAAGGGAAAATGGTATTTTGGCGGAGGGAAAGAAACTATAACACCTACAGATCATGGTGATTCTTTGGGAATACAGCACTTCAAAGCGCAGACGTTTAATATCGAATATTATGGTGATGGTCGAAATGACAGGTGGCTGCCGTCAAAGGGCTATTTCTGGGATGCAAAAACACAAATCGGTCAGGTTAAGGAAACCAATAAAAAAGATAATATTATTATTCGACTGCAGTTGCATTTAGAACAATTTCTGGTGCTATCCCGGAATATGTCTCTGCGCTTCAAGTTATGGTCAGGCATTGTCTGGGATGAAGGTCAAGAAATACATGTAGGTCAAAAGATTCGCTATGGAGGTATCAATACATTACGCGGCTATCAGGAAGATATATTTGCGAATGGAATTATTAATATTACAAGTATTGATTTATTATTCACTCCGAATGAACATTTCCAGTTATTTGCATTCGGTGATAAAGCCTATCAGGATGTTTACGATATTCCGCTGTCATTGGGATTTGGTCTACGTCAGCGCACAAAAAATTCTGTTATGGAAGTCAGTTTTGGCTGGCCGGTGGATGAAGCTTTTTCCGGAGGAAAAGTTCATGTTAAATTTACAAGCTTGTTAAATTGATGATATGAAACGCATACTTTACTTACTTGGTGTATTCTTAATTTTGTCAATAATTGGTTGCGGGAAGCCAATGTCAAAAGGTGCTGATGATGAATTAATTGTATTAGCAGCAATAGAAGATGCGGACGCAGCTCGAGAGATTTTAACCAAAATATTCAGTGATACGCTGTTTACTCCTTCTCCGGAGCCATACTATAAAACCAAACTTATCAAACCGGATGATCTTAAAATAATGCGGCACCATCCCAATCTCATCGCTATATCCTTGAATAATGATCTCACAAATCCGGGTACGCGTCTGGTGAAACAGATTTTACCTAAAGATTCCTATAAAAATTCAAAAGAAAATAATCCATTTATTCTTACTGTTGAGCCCTACGCAAAATTACAGACAATGTTGGTCATCAATGGAAAATCCACAGAGTCAATCCTAACTGCTATTAATAAACATGGTAATAAAATTTATAATCAATTTGAACAGCAGTTTGTCGAACGGCAAAGCAGGTTTTTGTTTAAACGGGCAAGAAAAGAAGAATTAGAAAAAGACGTTTTAAAAAAGCACGGTTTCAGTTTGCAGATTCCTTGGGGTTTTAGCGTTGTCCAGGATAGCGTTGAAACAAGTGTGTATTGGATCGGCAGAGAAGAACCATTTCGCTGGCTTGTTTTTCATTGGCAAGAGGGTATGGTTATTAAGGATATTCATGACGCAGAAACATTTTCCCGTGATTTTCCGAAACGGATCTTCGATCATATTCAATATTCAGATTACAAATACAAGATTCAACCAACCATGTTCAATGATTGGTCGGGCTGGCGAATAACTGGACTGTGGGAGTCATTAGAAGAGTCACAAGGAGGACCATTTATTGCCTATATATTTTATGATGGCATCACAGATAGAACATATTATATCCATGCTCTGATCTATAATCCGGGTGCTGATAAATATATTTTATTAAGGCAGTTAGACATCATTGCCCATACGTTTTACGTGGAAAACGCATCATGAAAAAAGTATTAATTACAGGAGCTGGCGGGCAGTTAGGCTCATCCATGGAACTGGAAGATTTCATAATGATCACAACCAGTCGGTTTCATAATGATGCTGTTGAATCACCAACAATTGATGCAGATTTGGATATTACAAATGAATATCAGGTCAAAACAATCATCGCTGAAAATGATCCTGATATTATTGTCCACCTTGCGGCCATGACAAATGTGGACGGCTGTGAATTAAATCCAGATCAAGCTTATGAAGTTAATGTGCGGGGCACAGTGAATCTGCTAAATCATTTCAATGGGAAATTCGTTTTGCTTTCAACTGATTATGTATTTGATGGTAATGAGGGTCCATACAGTGAAAATGATACAGTAAATCCTAAAAATGTGTATGGAAAGACAAAGCTGGAGGCAGAGAGAAAGGTAAGAGAATTCTCTGCCGATTGGTTAATCCTGCGAACGAATGTTGTTTGGAATATCGGTGGAAAGTATAAAGCTAGTTTTGTCGATTGGCTTGTTGAAGAATTAGATGAGGGAAATCAAGTCAGGATAGTGACCGATCAATGGAATAATCCTACACATACGGAAGACCTTGGCTGTGTGATCAATGAACTTCTAAAATATGATGCAAGTGGGTTATACCATTATGGCAGCGCAGAAGTGTTAAATCGTTATGATTTTGCCCGGCTTATTGCTAACATTTATAATCTAGACGAAAACTTAATTAAACCAATTATGACGCAAGAATTGAACCAATTGGCAAAAAGGCCGTTAAGAAGTGGACTTAAAACAAATAAAATTGAACGTGATTTCGCTATTATTCCTGCTGTATTGCGAGAAGATATCGAAAAAATTGCATTACGAGTCTTATAATGAATACACTGATCATTTCTCCAACCTATAACGAAAGCAAAAATATTGCTAATCTTATCGAGCATGTGTTCACATTGGATGAAAACTATCATTTGCTCATCGTTGATGATAATTCTCCGGATGGGACAGCAGTTCTGGTGGAAAAATTACAGCAACGCTATAAAAATCTGCATCTGGAAAAACGCCCTGGAAAAGCCGGACTTGGCACAGCGTATAAATTTGGGTTTAAATGGGCTTTAGAGCGTGATTATGATGTCATTGTGCAAATGGACGCCGATGGTTCACACGATGCCAATGAAATTCCCAAGATGGTTTGTGGACTAGAAAAAAATGATGTAATTATTGGCAGTCGCTATATTCATGGTGTCAGTGTTGTGAACTGGCCGATAAGACGATTGATATTGAGCTACGGCGCCAATTTGTATTCAAAAATTATTACCGGTATGCCCATCAAAGATGCAACCGGTGGATTCAAAGTGTGGAAGCGGGAAGTTTTGGCAAGTATAGATTTTGATACTGTACGTTCCCAAGGGTATTCATTTCAGATTGAAATGAATTTCAGGGCTTGGCATAAAGGCTATTCAATAGAAGAACATCCCATCATTTTTATCGATCGAACAGTAGGTGAGTCCAAGATGTCCAAAGCCATTATGATCGAAGCAATCTTCATGGTCTGGCGCCTACGCATCTGGAAATTGTTTGGCTGGCATAAATAATATGAACTCAAAAGTATCAGTAATCATCGTCAGTTATAACGTCAAAGAATATCTCGATCACGCTATTGATTCGTTGATACGCACGAGTGAAGACAGCCTAGAAATTGTTGTAGTTGATAACAATTCTTTTGACGGGACTGTTGCACATATTATGAATTTATATCCCGATGTAATTGTTATTGACAATGAAGATAATGTTGGTTTTGGAAAAGCTGTGAATCAAGCATCAAAAGTTGCTCATGGTGATTATTATCTGATATTAAATCCTGACACTGTTGTCCAAGAGAATACCATTTCTACATTTGTTAACTATTTGGAGAAAAATAAAAATGTGGGTATGGTTGGACCAAAAATTCTGAATTCTGATGGAACACTGCAGGCAGCATGCAAGCGTTCTTTTCCAACTTTAAGAGTAGCGATTCCTAAATTGCTTGGATTTGATAAACTGTTTCCAAAATTGGAATGGGCTGGAAAATATAACTTGACATATCTTGATCCAGATCAGACCTGTGCT
>CATMBH010000178.1:0-3786 GCA_950063985.1 uncultured Fidelibacterota bacterium | reverse complement strand
ATCATGATCTTGGACCATTTTTCAATTCCACCTTTAACACCATTAACGATGACCCAAATACAAACGGTCATAAAAATAACTTGAAAGAAAATGGGGCTCCACGTTCCTGTTATAAAATTATTAAAAACATTACCTGCCGAATCCGGATCTCCCGCCAACTCTTTAAAACCACCAGTGACGGAGATAACTACATATTTCATTATCCAACCGCCCACAACACCATAAAAGGAAAGAATTACAAAGGCAGAAGCCACACCAAGAAATCCCAACCATTTCCAATTAGTTTTTGGAGCCAATGTTTCAAATGCCCCAACTGGACTTAATTGTGTTCTTCTACCTATGACGAATTCAGCAATCACAATTGATAGACCCACCACCAGAATACACACCAGATATACAACTGTAAATGCAGCACCGCCATTTTGACCGGCCATGTGTGGATATTTCCAGATGTTACCGATTCCGACAGCTGATCCAGAAGCGGCTAGGATAAAGCCAAGTTTTGATCCCCATTGTTCCCGTTGATTACTCATTCTTCCTCATTATTCGTTTCTGATGATTCAATATTTTCTGCCATGACGCTGTTGAATGGATTCAAATGGGCATCCACTACTGCATCAATCATACCGTAGACATATATAAACACTGCCCACCAGACAAATTTATTGCGCTTCTCAAGATAGCGATGTTTTGACAAACTATAATTCCCTGATTCATATTTTTTATAAATATCCCCATTTGAATACCATTGATAAATTGCCGCTGCTTCCAGGGACAAAAGTAACGCTCCCTTAAGCCACCTACCATTATAAATCTGTCCACCGCCTGGAAACATGGCACCGTACAGTGCTGCTTTTGCAGGAGTTTTTGACTTTAAAGAATCTGCTTCCTGGGGATATAACCAAGTGCAGCAAATGATTACTATAATGAATCTTTTCATTCATTAATCACTGCAACGCATTCAATTTCAACATCTGTTCCTGCAGGGAGGCCTGACACAGCCACCAGGGACCTGGCCGGTGCGACTTGTTCATCTATCCTGCTGTTAAAGACTTCATTCACATCGGCATAATTATTCATATCGGTTAAGAAAACTGTGAACTTCACGACTTTAGACAAATCACTTCCCGCAGCTATTAAAATATTTTCAAGGTTATTGAATACTTGCTCAACCCGATCCTGAAAACTGCCCGCAATAAGTTTTCCTGTTGATGGATCGATGGCTATTTGACCAGCGGTGAAAACAAAGCCATTTGATATGATACCTTGATTGTATGAACCAATCGGCAGTGGTGCATTTTCTGTTCTGACAATTTTTTTACTCATCATGTCTCAATCGATAAAACACATTGTTGCCAAACCAATTTCGGGATCCAATACCCGTTTCCCATCTGTATTAATCTTCCGCAAAACAAATTCTCCTACAGCTGCTACAGTTGCTTCGAATAAATGACCGCCTTTGACATTCATTTTATGATCACTGATATTAATATGCGCATGGATGAATGGTTCACCGTCTTTCAGCTGAATGTTCGCTTGATATGATGTGAGTTCCCATATTTCTTTAACATTATAAACAATATATTCTTGTTCCTCCAGGACATAAGCACCCAGCTCAATATCTTTAATTGCACCTATTCCTGAAATCTGTCCATTTTGAATTTCATGATCA
The DNA here is from genome assembly GCA_950063985.1 of uncultured Fidelibacterota bacterium. Lineage (GTDB taxonomy): Bacteria > Fidelibacterota > Marinisomatia > Marinisomatales > TCS55 > UBA2126. Next base: position 2,114 of record CATMBH010000178.1, on the reverse strand, counting down.
ATACAGAATTGAGTAAGAGTAGCCATGACCTGCTCATTCTGCTGAATGTGAATAATATATGTATTTCCATCTTGCTTGTATTGCATTTTATCCGTGCAATGCGTCTTTTATAATTTTTTCAGCTTTCTTTAAGGCATCTTTCAATTTGGACTTATCTTTTCCCCCGGCAGTTGCTAAATGAGGCCTACCGCCACCGCCGCCGCCCATGATGGCACCGATGGATTTTGCCAGTTCAGGAGCATTGATTCCAGCTTCATTTAAATCTTTTGTAACCACCACGACAATACCCGGTTTTTCGCCTGCCGTAGACCCTAAAACACCAACACCAGAATCCAATTCATTCAACAATTGATCACCAAATTGTTTGAGCGTATCCATATCTGCAGCATCCGCTTCATGAATAACAATTTGTTTGCCACCAGCTTTTTTAGCTTTTGATATGATTTTTTGCGGATCAAAGGATGAAGATGATTTTTGCTTATGTTTCAGCGCTTTTTCCAGATCCTTTTTATGCTGGAGAAGCTGAACCACGCGTGCACTTAAATCTTCTGCAGAACTTGTTAATTTTGATTGCAGATCTTCAACAACAGCAGACTGCTGCTGAACATACTCAACTGCTTTCGGGCCAGTCACTGCAACGATTCTCCGTACTCCAGCTGCCAGAGAAGATTCTTCCGTCACTTTAAAAAACCCAATATCTCCAGTACGATTAACATGTGTTCCACCACAAAGTTCTTTGGAAAAATCACCAATGGTCAAGACCCTGACTGTTTCACCATATTTTTCCCCGAAAAATGCAACAGCCCCCTCCTTGCGGGCATCTTCATAATCTTTAACTGAGGTCATCACATCTGTGTTATCCAATATTTCGCGATTTACGATGGTCTCAATTTGGCGAAGCTCATCAGCGGTTATTTTTTCGTGATGTGTTATGTCAAAACGTAAATAATTCGGATGCACAAGTGAACCAGCCTGGTTCACATGATCACCCAGCACTTCTTTCAGTGCAGCATGCATTAAGTGGGTTGCGGTGTGATTCTTGCGTATGTTTTGTCTGCGCGGTCCATCCACGGAACACATTACTGTATTACTAATATTCGTTTCTTCGAAATCGCCTGAGCAGTAATGAATAAAAATATCATTTTCTTTCTGAACATCATTGACAATAAGATCAATACCAGCGCCTGTTATAGTTCCCGTATCACCGATCTGTCCTCCGGATTCTGCGTAAAACGGTGTTTCATCTAATACAAGCAATACAATTCCATCCATCACACTGTAACGTTTGATACTCGCTTCAGCCGTTATCTGTTCATAGCCAAGGAAAGTTGAATCGTTCCCTTCGCTGACTGTTGTCCATTTAATATTCTTCATATCTGCCTTGAATTTACCAGATTCTTTGGCTCTTTTGCGCTGTGCATCCATTGCGTTATGATAACCCTGCTCATCCACCTGTAAGCCTTGTTCTTGAGCCATGAGCTGCGTCAGATCCAACGGAAAACCATAAGTATCATAAAGTTTGAATGCTTCATCACCGGGGATTGTTTTACCCTTTAAGTTTTTTAATAATTTTTCAAAATGAAGAATACCTCTATCAAGTGTTTCATTGAATGAAGTTTCTTCAGCTTTGATCACTTTCGTAATATGTTTTTGCTTTTCGATCAATTCAGGAAATGCGTCTCCCATCACAGCACAAACCGTCTCTACCAAACCATGGATAAACGGTTCATGCTGATCGAGCATTCTGCCAAACCGAGCAGCACGGCGCAGGATCCTGCGTAATACATAACCTCTTCCATCATTGGAGGGTAAAGCGCCATCAGCAATAGAAAATGAAAGCATGCGAATGTGATCGGCAATCACTTGAAATGGTGCGGCATTATTTATATACGATTTTCCAGTTAATTCTTCTGTTTTAGAAATAATGGTTGAAAATAGATCCGATTCATAATTACTAGTTTTACCTTGAAGCACTGTTACTATTCTTTCGAGGCCAGCACCGGTATCGACATGTTTTTCAGGTAATTCTTCTAATGAGCCGTCTTCCAGCCGATTGTTTTGAATGAAAACCAGATTCCATAATTCCCAATATTCATCAGATCGGAAGAGCGTCG
>CATMBH010000177.1:0-3804 GCA_950063985.1 uncultured Fidelibacterota bacterium | reverse complement strand
TCCTTGCCAAGGCAACTGATTATTGGTTCAAAGACAAGGATGATCCTGAACAAAAAGAAGGAGAAGCTGTAGGGAATGGAAATAATAATGTTACGATTTAACTTGACAATGTTGTCATAGTTTGATATAATATAGGGATAATGACAGAATTACTAAATTTTTATTCTTCTGAACAGTATAATATTGAAATTGAAGAAATTGTTGAGAGAACCAGTATGAGTTATCTTGATGCAATGCTTTATCATGCAGATGAAAATGGTCTTGAATCGGAAACGGTTGCGGGGCTTGTTAATGTTAAAACCAAAAACAAATTAAGGGAAGAGGCAGAAATATTACATTTCATGCCCAAAACATCAAAACTTCCAATATGATATACCAAGTGACTCCTTTTGAAGTGTACCAAAAATACTTATCGTTGAAACAACATTTCAATCGGGAAGAATACGATTATTTTAAATTCAGAGGAAAGGTTCGTGCAAACGAATCTTCTTTTGAGAAACGAAAAGACAAACATCATTTTGTGCGTTTGTCAAAAATTTATAAAGAAGAAGAACTCACTAAGTTTCTTGTCTCAAATTTTGTTAAGACAAAAAACATGTGGGTCGGCAATATAACAACACCAGTAGGTCGTGATAATTATATTGCGTGGAAGGCAAAGATACAAAGCCTTCCTTATGTATTTGAGAATGAAGTTGAATCATTGTTTGATGAAAACGAAAAATTCAATATCATTTTCGATGTGGAGGATGGACAACATCCCCCTGTACTTCGCCATGTATTTGGTGAAGAAGTGTCGTTAGAAACCTTTATTATATTGGATTCTATACTTCACTTTATTCCTGCCTTCAATGAGAAGATACAGGAAACGGTCATTTGGCCGGATCTATATAGTATGTGTTTAAAGTATGCACCGTTCTTGAATGTGAATAAGCAGAAATATGTAGACATATTAAAAAAACAAGTAGATTTACATTATGCATAAAGTGGATAAACCGAAACACGTAGAATAAGGAGAATAAGATGGCAACATCATTCGCAAACCTCAAGAAGAGGCGCACTACTGATCTTGAAAAACTTCAATCAGAAATTGAAAAGATCAACAAACCCCAAACCAAAGGTCATGACGCTCAAAATAATTCCCTGAAGCAGCAATGAATTAACCGGTGTTTCATACTGCGGATGCATTTGGGTGAGAAATTTGGGCAGGTGACCATCAGTAGCCATAGCACCCATCAGGCGTGACAATACGATCAATTCAGAATTAATGAGTCCAAAATTGGAGGATTGGGCTGCCACCATAAACCACCAGGCAAAGGCGCCCCCGCCCAGAACAAGCGCCACAGAATTGAATTGGGCTTCATCCCAATCGGACCAGTTCTGATCTAAAGAAATTCCGATCAATAAAGGTATTATATAAACAAACATTGCTATGATCAGTGTTATTATTAGTGCTTTCGGATATGTGTGCGGGGTATCTTCAATTTCTTCTGCAGCGGCAGCCAGTCCTGCATAACCCGAATAATTCCATAATCCGAAAATAAGAGCCATGACCAAGGCCTCTTTTGTGCTGGAATTTTCTGGAATGTGCCATTGGCTGAAAATCGAAAGATCTATGTGGCGAATTCCAATTATAATAAAACACACCACCGGCAGAATCTGAAACAATGACATGAGGGTTGACCACTTGCCCACTGTTTGAATACCGCGGACATTCAGCCAGATAGAGAACCAAATGACAATTAATGTCATTAACCAGACAACCATTGGTCCTGCCTCCGGCCAGAGGAAATGGGTAAAATATGCCGCCACCAATGTGGGATAAAGGGCGGTATCAAACATCCAGGCCAGCCACTCCAGCCAGCCGAATTGAAAGCCCCAGAAACCGCCCCAGCTTTCCCGATACCAGCTATAGGCTCCCCCCTGCAAAGGCAGAGCACTGGCCAGTTCTGCGGTTTGCAGGATATTCGGCAGGCCCCAGAAAATGGCCATGAAGATCATCCCAAATATGGCTAATGTTGGGCCGGATTGAGGAACAATTTCCTCAATTCCATAGGGACCGCCGCAGAGCAGAATATACATGACGGCAACCAAGGGCCAGAAACGTAGACGCTGCTTGTAACGGGATGATGTCATGAAAGAAAATAATTTATGTCATGCAACCAGCCAATGTATATTCGCCTTACCTAAAACTGACATTATGATTAGCGATAAAACACATTTATTAGATAATATTTACAATACATTCTTCCGGCTCATGGATTACGGCATGCTGACCTGCGGATGCCAGTCCAGAGAAGCTCCCCCCAAGTAACCATATATTCATTTAATGCGCAGATGCGTTTAAATACCATTTACGAGATGTAATTGGTTATTCAACGCAAAATAATTAATAAAGGATTAACTCATGTTTAATCGAAAAAAAACACAACTCATATTTGACCGGGCCATGAACGTACTGGCCCAGGGTGTCAGTTCCAATTTTCGTTACTGGGGTCCCAAGGAAACTCCGATCATCGCCAAAGGGAAAGGCGCCCACGTTTGGGATGCAGACGGCAACAAATTTGTGGATTACCGCCTAGGCTGGGGGCCAATAAACATTGGCCATGCTGATGAAAGAGTAAATAAATCCGTTACGGAAGCCATTCAAAACGGAACGACTTTTGCTGCTACCACAGAGTTAGAAGTTGAAGTGGCAGAAAAACTTACGGCTATGGTTCCAGAAATGGAGCTATTGCGTTTTACAAACACAGGAACGGAAGCAACCATGCACGCATTACGTGTTGCCCGTGGATATACAGGAAAAGAAAAGTTCATCAAATTCGAGGGACAATATCACGGTGCCCACGATTATGTCCTTTTCAGCACGGCCAGTTCCCCCATTGCTGGTATGGGTTCGCGAATGTCACCAGTGCCTGTTCAGGCTGGGTCCGGGATTCCCAACAAGATTAGGGATTACGTGATCATGCTGCCCTTCAATGATTTTGATGCTGTAGAACGAGCTGTTAAAGATAAGCATGGAGATATCGCAGCAATGATGATCGAGCCCTGCCTTGGGAATATAGCCGGATTGGAACCCTCTGATGGCTATTTAGCCCATTTACGGAAACTGTGTGATGAATATGGTATCGTTATGATCTTCGATGAAGTCAAGACTGGATTCCGACTGTCGAATGGCGGAGCACGGGAAACTTATAATGTAATCCCTGATATTTCAACTTATGCCAAGAGTTTGGGGAATGGTTATCCTGTTGCTGCCTTTGGTGGCAGCAAAGATGTCATGAGCGTTGTCGGTTCCGGAAATGTAACCCACGCAGGGACATTTGGGGCAAACGGATGCAGCATGGCGGCGGCAAAAGCGGTATTAGACATTTTAGACTCATCCCCGGTGTTAGCAGATCTGGCAAAGCGAGGTGAACATTTAAAAACTGGAATGGATAAAGTGCTGACAGAAGCGGATATCCCCCATCAAATGTCCGGGCATCCGAATATGCAGGGATTTCTTTTGACAGAAACGCCCATTAAAGAAGTTCGCGATTTGGTTCATCATGATGCTGATACGTATTTAAAAATCATGACTCATTTGTATGAAAACGGAATCTGGGCTGAAGACGATGCCCGGGAACCATGGTTCCTGTGTGAGGCTCACACCGCTGAAATTATTGCTGAAACATTGAATAAGTTTGAAGATGCCGTAAACGCAACCAAAGATTGATGAAAACAGAGCCATTATGGATTGATCAATTTCCCCGGCCTGTTGATCTGCCGGTGGCCATTGAATTGCCATCCGAGGTAGATGTGGCCATT
>CATMBH010000176.1:0-3811 GCA_950063985.1 uncultured Fidelibacterota bacterium | reverse complement strand
TTATCGGAGTAAGTAGCAAAAAATTTTTCTACTTTTTCCTTATCTGAAAAGGTGAATTTTTCATTTGGAGTGCCGTTGGTGTTCATCGGTCCAATTCTCCTGCGATAATGTTTATACTACCAAGGATGGCCGGTGCATCGGATAGCATATGTCCTTCAATAAGTTTTGAAAAAATCGAATAGTTAATCAGTGATGGCGGACGTGTACGGACTCGGTATGGGGTTCTCTTTCCATCACTTACAATATAAAATCCGAGTTCTCCGTTTGGTGATTCTGTTGGCATGTAAGCTTCTCCTACCGGGGGTACCATACCCCGGTTCGGCATGGTAACTTCAAAATGATATATCAGGCCCTCGATAGAGTTGTATACTTCATCTTTGGGTGGTAGACTATATCCTAAACCCGGATCTACAATCACATCACCTGAAGGCATTTTTTCCAGAGACTGCCGGCATATTCTTATACTCTGGCGAATTTCCTCCATCCGTACCAGATAACGATCAAATACATCACCATTTAAAGCAATGGCTACATCAAAATCAAACTCTTCATAACTGGAATATGGTTCATTTACACGGATATCCCAATCTAGACCTGCAGCCCTTGCCATGGGTCCAGAAATGCCGTAGGAGATGGCATCCTCTTTGGAGATGATGCCAATGTTTTTGGTCCGATCATGCCATATTCGATTCTTATTCAATAAAGTTTCTATATCATTGGCAACTTCATTTACTTCATCGAGAACTTTTAGGACAGCCTTGTCAAATCCCTCCGGAATATCCCTCATCAGACCTCCCACAAGAGTATAACTGGTGGTAAGGCGAGTCCCAGTGGCTATTTCAAAAAGATCGTATATATCTTCCCTCACCCTGAAGCCATAGAGGAATGCAGTCAATGCACCCAAATCAACGGCCAGCATGCCCACACTTAAAAGATGGTCAGCAATCCGGCTCAATTCACACATTAGAACACGGATATATTCCGTCCGTTTGGAAACTTCCAGCTCCATCAATTTTTCTGCTGCCAAGGCATAGGCCACATTGTTACACAGGGGCGACAAATAATTCATTCTGTCAGTAATAGTGATATATTGGTTGAAATCTAGATCCTCTGCCAGCTTTTCGAACCCGGAATGGAGATAACCGATTTCTGGTGTTGCTTTCGTTACAGTTTCACCATCCAGTTCCATAATGATCCGTAGTGTTCCGTGGGTCGAAGGGTGTTGAGGCCCAAAATTGAGGATCATTCTATCAGTTTTAAGTGACTTTTCAGTTACTCTAGTCATTCTGGACGTTTCTTTTTTTGTATGCCCCGTTCAATCACAGGAAAATTGTCTCTTTCTTTGCGACCCAATCTAGGATAGTCCTTTCTCAAGGGGTGCCCCTCATAGTCATCGGGATTCATGATGCGGATCAAATTGGGATGTCCTTCGAATATTATACCAAATAAATCAAATACTTCCCGCTCCTGCCAGTCCGCTGTTTTCCATAAGGATTCAACGGAAGGTAAGGATGCCTTTTCTTCAGGGACGTAGGCTTTTACTGTTAGTCTCTCTGCCGTCTTATGGCATAATAAATGGTAAGCCACAGCAAAGCGCTCATATCCGCCGAGGGTCAGATTATCAATCGCGGTGAGATCTGCCAAAAAATTGTAACCATCCGCTTTTAATGCAGTCAATACCGTCAGTATATGCTGGCTTTTGACATGCAAGATCTGCTCACCTGCAAACTCTGTCATATCCAAAACAATGTCAGGAAATCTTTCTTTCATCTGGGAAAGCGTTTGTTCTAGCAACATCTATTTGGAAGATGAAAGTGCGTAGTCAGAGAGTTTCTCTTTGTCTATCAAATTCTGGATTTTCATTAGACTTTCAACTACCCCTTCGGGCCTTGGTGGGCATCCAGGTACATATACATCAACCGGAATAAACTGATCAATACCCTGTATCACACTATAGGTATCGAATACACCTCCACTGGATGCGCAGGCGCCCATTGAAATTACCCACTTCGGTTCTGGCATTTGTTCATAAATGCGAATCAGTACTGGCATCATTTTGATGGAAATCCTACCTGCGACAATGAGTAGATCTGACTGCCGCGGTGAAAAACGGATCGCTTCTGCGCCAAAGCGGGATATATCCGTGCGCGACGCCAACACCGCCATAAACTCGATCCCACAGCAGGCGGTGCCAAACGGCATGGGCCAAAGTGAGTTTTTTCTACCCCAGTTAATAGCACTTTCAAGTTTTGTCGTTAATACATTTGATTTAATATCGTCGTAATTCATGGTAATAGATTAGTCCAAGTTAGATTATAATAAATAGCCCATCTTCAAGATTAAATCACATTCTTTTCTAGCCCTGATTTCTATTATTCCCAATCTAAAGCTCCATTCCGCCAAACATAGACAAAACCGAATACGAGGATAGCCAGGAAAACAACCATCTCAAAAAAGATGAAGGGGCCAAATGAAAGGAAATCTTTAAACACTACCGCCCACGGATAAAGAAAAATAATCTCAATATCGAAGATAATAAAGAGCAGAGCAATCATGAAAAAACGGATTGAAAATCGAATTCTCGTTTCACCTACCTGGTCTACACCGGACTCATATGGCATCATTTTTACAGCATTCGGTACACGTGGACCTAGGAGATGGGTTAAAATGAGACTCACAAATGCAAAGCCCGCAGCAACAACCAATACGATTAGAATAGGTAAATAATTTTCAATCATAATAAAAAAGATATGCAGTTATCTTCAATTTACACCTGTCTCTGTAAGACAATAAAGACGGTAATTCGACTGGTTGATAAGTGAATGTGGCAGCTTGAACACTGTTAACAATATCTTTTGCAGGCACACCGGCAATTTGAATGCTGGGGGCTTTTTTATTGGAAATGAGTACCACTTTAAGTCTCTGCCATTAATTGATTATATAACTTGTGTATATAATACCAATGATTGTGATACCCAATTTGCTATCGGTGTCCAATAAACACCAAATACAACAGATGGAATCGCTAACGCCATAAAAATAAGCATTATCGCTAACGGTGGGACTACCACTGTTGCACTGGGTTCACCTTCAAAAAACATGACCTTAACGACCCGCATGTAAAAATATAATGAAATCACACTGTTGATAGCTCCGACAATAGCTAGCCAATATAACTGCGGCCCCGTTTTAATCACTGCTGCAAAGAGATAGAATTTGCCGATAAAACCAGCAGTTGGTGGAATACCAGTCAATGACAGCATAAATATAGTCATTACAATACCTACGATGGGCATCTTCCATCCCAAGCCGCTATAATCTTCAAATGATTCTCCGCCGCCTTGGGATTTAACGTAAATCACGACAAAAAAGGCCCCCAGGTTCATGAATAAATACATAACCAAATAGATCATTACTGCATACACACCCTGTGAAGATAATGTCGGCAGGGCCATGAGCATATATCCTGCATGGGCGATGCTGGAATAAGCCAGCATCCGTTTTACGCTGCTTTGCTGGATGGCTACCAGATTACCAAGGGTCATCGATGCCACCGCTAATATTGCCAACAACTGCGGCCAGGGTAATTCAGTAAATGTTGTTAAGGATGGATCAATGAATGAACCACCATCGCCAAAAACCTGGTTGAAAAAACGAATGGCTACTGCAAACCCGACTGCTTTTGGCGCCACAGATAAATAGGCTGTAATGGATGTAGGAGCTCCTTCATACACATCCGGTGTCCAGAAATGGAAAGGAACAGCAGAAATTTTATAGCCAAAACCAGCCAAGATAAATATGGCCGCTAATG
>CATMBH010000175.1:0-3825 GCA_950063985.1 uncultured Fidelibacterota bacterium | reverse complement strand
GAAAGATGAGCGATTTTAAATCCAGCATCATGGATTCTACAGATGAAGGTATCACTAATATTGTAGCCTGCCCTGTATTGGTAGTGCAAAAGGATTAAAGATTACTTTTATTTCTGTGTCATACCGTAAAATATAATGGAACATGCTGCCGAACATTTGAGTGCCCTTATACCGATTTTAGTATTTCTAGTTGTTTATGCAGCGATCACATTTGAGCTGGTAAATAAAGCTGCCGCTGCTCTGGCCGGAGTTGGAGTATTGGTCGTCTTACGCGTTACTACGGAGCACCATGCGGTGGGGTATGTTGATTTTGAAACACTGATGCTGCTGACCGGAATGATGATCCTGGTTAGCCTGATAAAAAAATCCGGATTTTTCACCATTGTTTCGGTAAAGATCGCTGAAATCACCAAAGGGAGCCCGGTAAAGATATTGGTATTATTTTCCGTTGTCACGGCACTGATGTCCGCCTTTCTTGATAATGTCACCACCGTATTGATCATTATTCCTATTATTATTGAACTGACCCGGGGTATGGGACTTAATCCTAGAAATTATGTTTTTAGCCAGATATTTATCTCCAATATCGGCGGAACGGCAACACTGATCGGCGACCCGCCCAATGTGATCATTGGTTCAAAGGTCGGGCTGTCGTTTAATCAATTTATACTGAACCTTACCCCAACGGTGATTCCAGTCTTCATCATTGTACTGGGTTATATCTGGTTTATTAATCGGGTTGAATTCAAGCCGATCAATACCAGCATGTCAAAATTAGTGTCCGTACAGCTCCTGCTGGAAAAGATCCGGTTTGAATTTGCCAATATTAAGATTGATAAGAACCTGATGATCAAAAGCTTGGTCTGCCTGTTTCTGGCTATACTGCTTTTCATTACCCAAACTATCACCGGCCTGGCCCCGGGTGTGGTGGCTTTAGGCATGGCCATGGTACTGCTGATCATTTCCCGGGTTGACGTGGAGCATGTACTGGAAGAGGTGGAATGGAGCACACTGCTGTTTTTCACCGGCCTTTTTATCTTGGTTGGTGTCCTGGAAGAGTATGGGGTCATTGAATGGATCGCCCATAACGTTTTCTTGAATGTCGGCAACAATCCGTATGTCATTGTATTAATGGTGCTCTGGGTATCCGGAATTATATCCGGCTTCCTGGATAATATCCCTTTTACGATCACCATGATTCCCATTATCCACCTGCTGCTGGAAAGCAATCCTATCCCCAACAACATCCTCTGGTGGGCCCTGGCCCTGGGAGCCTGTTTTGGCGGTAACATTACTATAATCGGCGCGTCGGCTAATATTATATCAGTGGGTATCGCGAAAAAATACGGGGTGGAAATATCCTTCATTGACTTTATGAAAAAGGGCCTTATTGTTACCCTGATTTCACTGTTTGTTGCCTCAATTTACCTGGTCATATATCTGCGGCTGTCATTATGAGTACGAAAGATCAAGTGATCCTGGATAACCTGTTCAGGGAAATTGTCAAGTTTTATTCGTCATCCCATACCAGCCTGATAACGCTTTGGGCCATTATTGAAGCCATCAAAGACCTGGATTGCGAGGCAGATATGTTCGGCTCCCAGTTAAAAGAGGTCTGTGCCATAATTACCAATAGCCAGCCCCGGATGTATCCCATAGATAATCTGATTATTCTTTTTGAGCAGGAGCTTGAAAAACAGGAATATTTTAAAGATAAGAATATTGCCACCATGAAATCAGCATCGATTGAGATCATTGAAAAACTTATCAAGCGCCTGGAGTACGATATGAGTGAACTGGCCAAGCAGGGACTGAATCATATCGAAGACGGTGATTTTATTGTTCTCCATGCTGTTGAAGAGCCTGTGGAACTACTCATGCCGGAAGCGAAAAAGATGGGAAAGGAATTTAAAGTACTGATCCTAAAGCAGGATGCGATCAAGACCATGCAGGTTATCAATATCATGGAAAAGAACAGTATTAAATATACTGTCATCCCGGAGTGGGATCTCATTCACTTTTTTGATAAGGTCAACAAGCTATTCATTGGTGCCTATGCCATCACGTCAGATGGAAAATTTGTAAGCGACAGCGGTACCTCCAATATTGTCAGTGAATGCCATATTCATAAATTACCGATATACCTTTTTTCACCTATTTTGGAGATTACTCCAACTTTTTCAAGACATCAGAATATTTACCTAAAGGAAGAATCCGAAAACGTTGGCGGGTTAGATTATACACTTATTTCCCATTCCAGCGATATTGTATCATTGGATTTAGTGGATCACATAATTACTGATCAGGGTGAGATCGAACAGAATAAACTTGCTGAATTCTGCACCGTTTAAATTATCATTTTCCTATCCTGAAAATTTATAATGTGACTCTGCCCACCGCTCAAACTCTTCTTTCCGTAAGGATTTGAGTATACCCTAACCTGAATAATGTAAGTATGATATAATAAAGTCCTGCGTGAGCAGGACTTTTTTGTTTCTCCTGCACTGTTTCTCCAAAAAGGGCTAGATTCATGCACACATAAAAAGGATATGAACATGAAACTTTTTTTGATACACGCCGGTTTTTACGATAAAAAGGAAGCTAAGGCCAAGTCCAAAGAATTGCTTGAATTCCAGGATAAAAAATGCACATCTACGGTATTATGAAACTAGATAAAGTGGCTGGCTATAATATCATTTTACAACCATCAGAAAATGGCAACGAAACCGTAGAAAAGCAGTACAGTTATGACGACGTAAAAGAAATGACTTAATAAATATGAAAAAATAATTCTCACAATGATTAAAAAAACATTCGCTTTTATATTTTTATTTCATCTTTGCCTGGCTGATAATGGCGAACGCATCACGTTCACCAGTGCCAATCCCTTTTCCTTCTATCATGTCATAACAGATCTCGAAAACCAGGAACCCCAGAATGTATACGGCATCCTGCGCATGCCTGCTGGCGTGGGGCATAAAAATTTACCTCTGGTAATAGCTGTGGCTGGCAGCAAGGACTGGTCTGATCACCACTTGGAATATTTAGCCATGTACAGAGACATGGGTATAGCCACATTCGAACTGCAAAGTTTTAACAGCCGGGGAGTGTCTTCCACCGTAGGGGAGCAGATCTCTGTTACAACGGCCATGATGATCCTGGATGCCTATCAGGCCTTGGATACATTGATTAAAGATCCCCGCATCGATCCCCAGCGCGTGGCCATCACTGGTTGGAGCCTCGGTGGTTCTGTGTCATTGTTTTCTGCCTGGCTGCCCTTAAAAGATGCCATCGTTCCTGCAGGCAGTTTCTGCGCTCATTTACCCTTTTATCCGCCATGTTTCTTTGAACTCGAGATCATGGACTTTTCGGATGCTCCAATTCATATCCTCATTGGTGAACTTGATAATTGGGTCCCTGCCGCTGCTTGCGAAGATCTGGCAACCGATATGCAGGCGGTGGGTGTCAATATTGGCATTACTGTCTACCCCGATGCTCATCACAGCTTTGACCGCGACCAACCGTTAGTCGTTGATAAAGATGGTTATGCCTTGTCCGATTGCCATTTCCGTATGCGGGGCGATGGTGCAGTGCTCATGAATTTCCTGGATATTCCCATGATCACACCCCTGCGGCAGAAGATTGCCCTGGCTTTTTGCGCCGATCGCGGCCCGACCTATGGGGGAAATCCGGTAGCAAGAAAAGCGTCATTTGAGTTTGCAAAAACATTTATGACAAAACATGTATTAGATTATGAAGAGCAAGCAAGGAATACAAAATGAAATACAATGTTCATATGATCAGTATAAATTTACTATTTGGTCT
>CATMBH010000174.1:0-3857 GCA_950063985.1 uncultured Fidelibacterota bacterium | reverse complement strand
TAATGGGAAAATGTAATGCCCGACCCATCTGATATCCGAGTTGGAGTTCTACGAATTGAAGGGACTAATTGCGAAGACGAATCAGCTCTGGCTTTTTCGTCTTTGGGATGCAATACGGAGAAAGTTCACCTTAAACAATTGATTGGTGAGGTCGAGCGATCAGAACGTAGGGATATCATGGATTTCGATGCCCTTTATTTTCCGGGAGGATTCAGTTCTGGTGACTATGTCAGGGCCGGTGCCATCTTTGCTTCACGTGTAAAATCGGGATTGAAGTCTCAAGTCGATGAGTATATAAATCAAAATAAACCAATTTTAGGTACATGCGCAGGGATGATAATGATGTCCAAAAAGGTCAACCATCGACTCGTAAACCCCCTTGGAATTATAGATATTGAAGTGGATCGTAATGCCTATGGAAGACAAGTGTATTCATTTGTTGATGAATTACCTGTTAGACTTAATGGACATACAGAAAAAATACGGGCAACCTTCATCCGCGCTCCAAAGATTACAAAAATGGGTAAGGATGTTGAAATTCTTGCCGAATACAACAATGAACCCTGCGCCATAAAACAAGGTAAACACATTGCGCTTTCTTTTCATCCGGAATTAAACGGAATAAATATTTTTCACAAAGCAGCTTTTTGTAATAATGAAGCTGAACAGCAAAAGGAATCATCCTATGCGGCTTGAATTACTGCCCAAGATAAAATCCCCAGCTGACATTCGAGGTTTTGATTCCAAGCAGCTGCACCAGCTCTGCGATGAATTGCGACACTATACGATTGACGTTGTTACCAAAATAGGAGGCCATTTGGCGCCGACTTTAGGTGTTGTTGAATTGACGGTGGCTCTTCATCATGTTTACAAAGCACCAAAAGATAAGATCGTTTGGGACGTAGGGCACCAGGGATACGCGCATAAAATCCTCACCGGCAGGTTTGAAGAATTAAAAACAATACGTCAGTACAAAGGATTAAGTGGTTTTCTCAAGCGTACTGAGAGTGAATATGATGCATTTGGCGCCGGTCATGCTTCAACATCTATTTCCGCAGCATTGGGAATGGCAGCCGCCCGTGATCATCATCATGATGATTTTCGTGTATGCACTGTGATTGGTGATGGCGCCATGACAGGGGGGCTGGCGTTTGAGGGATTAAACAACGCCGGGCATTTACGGAAACAACTATTGGTAATTTTGAATGACAATGAAATGTCCATTAGTCCCAATGTGGGTGCGATTCGGACACACTTAACCCATATTATTACAAACCCTCTTTATAACCGTGTCAGGAATAAGATTTGGGAACTGACAGGCAGTTTGCCAAAAGGTAAAAAGTTGACCAGGACATTTATTAAAAAGATCGAAGAGGGATTAAAAAATCTTATTGTACCGGGAATAATATTTGATGAATTGGGATTTCGTTATTTCGGGCCCATCGACGGTCATGATGTGGATGAACTTGTTCATACATTAGAGAACATTAAAGATATTAAAACTCCAGTACTCTTACATGTTATTACAAAAAAAGGTAAAGGAATGGAGGTCGCAGAAAAAGATCCTGTTGGGTATCACGGTGTCAAAGCGACACCAACACCCAGTACGAATGGTCAGCCGCAACCTGTTGTATCCGGGCCACCAACTTTCCAGACTGTCTTTGGGCATTTATCCCGTGAAATTGCCAGAAATAATAAAGAAGTTGTTTGTATTACAGCTGCCATGCGTGAGGGAACAGGTTTAGTCTCTTTTGAAAAAGAATTTCCAGATCGTTTTTATGATGTGGGCATTGCTGAGGGTCATGGTGTCACATTTGCTGCCGGTCTGGCGGCAGAAGGTATGCGGCCCATTTGTGCAATTTACTCTACATTTTTACAGCGTGCGTATGACCATATCGTCCACGACGTCGCCATTCAGCATTTACCTGTTATTTTTTGCATGGATCGAGCCGGAATAGCAGGAGAGGATGGCCCGACTCATCACGGTGCCTTGGATATTGCTTATTTAAGGTGTATCCAAGATATGATCGTAGCAGCTCCAAAAAACGGGAATGAATTTAGAAACCTTCTTTATACAGCATTGAATGTCACAAACCAACCATTTGCGATTCGTTATCCCAAAGCAAGTTCAGTAGAATTTGATGAACATGGGCAAGCTGAATTACTACCTATCGGGTGTTGGGAGGTTGAAAGACACGGTTCTGACGCAGTGATTATGGCAGTAGGTCCAATGGTATACGATGGTCTTCGTGCTGCTGAAAAATTGGAAACAAAAGGTATTTCTTGCGAGGTTGTCAGCTGCCAGTTTATTAAACCCATGGATGAAGCATATCTGCAAACAGTAGCAGAAAAATTCAAGGCAGTTGTGACGATTGAAGAAGGCGTTATAAAAGGAGGTTTCGGTGATGGTGTTTTATCTTGGCTTTCTGAAAATGGATATAAAGGTAGTACCAAACGACTAGGGTTACCGGATAATTTTGTTGAGCATGGACCACGAAACCTTCTATTGCAAAATTTAGATTTGGGGGTGAACGGGTTAGTTAATGCTGTTTCCAAACTCGTGATCCAAAAAGCCGTTTCTTTCTGATTAAGTGAATTCAGTTCTACTTGCCCTTTTTGGCTTTTTAGTCTTCTTTCTGGGTTTTCGTTTTTATTCCACCTGGTTGAGTAAACGTATATTTGGTCTGGATGAAAAGATCAAGACTCCTGCTCACGAATACAGGGATGACGTAGATTTCCTACCCACTAAAAAACACATTCTCTTTGGACATCATTTTACGTCTATCGCCGGTGCAGCACCGATCATCGGTCCCTGCGTAGCTGCATACTGGGGCTGGCTGCCCGCAATACTCTGGGTTGTATTGGGTACGATTTTCATGGGTGCAGTCCATGATTTTGGTGCCCTGGTTATGAGTGTTAAGGAAAAGGGCAAAAGTATTGCTGATATCTCATCACGAATAATCAATGACCGTGTACGAGTATTATTTCTCATTTTTATTATTCTATTGATTTGGTTGGTACTGGCTGTTTTTGCCATGGCGATTGCTGATTTATTTGTGGCTATTCCGACTTCTGTTTTACCCATCAATATTGAAATTATAATAGCCGTTGGAGTGGGTTGGCTTATCTATAAAAAAGGGGTTGATGCACTGCTGCCGTCATTGTTTGCTTTGGGATTACTTTATTATTTCATTTGGGTGGGAACAGAAACACCCATCAGTTTTGAAACCATGGGCTTGACCAAATCACAGGCGACGAACACATGGGTTGTTTTATTGTTTTTGTATTCGGGAATTGCCAGTCTTTTACCTGTGTGGATTCTCCTGCAACCGCGGGATTTTATCAACAGTCATCAATTGATCGTTGGCCTCGCGCTTTTGTATTTGGGTGTTTTTATCGCTCAACCTGTTATTGATGCACCTATGCTCCGGCTGACTGCTGATGGGCCGTCCATGTTTCCCTTTCTGTTTGTCACCATAGCCTGCGGTGCCATCAGCGGCTTTCATGGATTGGTATCATCAGGAACATCATCCAAACAATTGAATCAACTTGCCGACGCACGCATGGTTGGCTATGGCGGCATGATTGGCGAAGGTACGCTGGCATTAGCTTCAACAATCGCTGCCGTTGCTGGAATATCCTTAGTGACTAGATGCGAACTGCCGGCTGTGGGACATATTGCTGATCTGAATTGGGCCGTATATTATGATTCCTGGGCCCATGCCAGCGGCAACAAAGCTGCAGCCTTTGTCCTGGGTGGTGGAGCATTGATTGAATCTTTGGGTGTGTCACCGGCATTAGCCAAAACATTGATGGCTGTCCTGGTTATTTTTTTTGCGGCTACAACATTAGATACG
>CATMBH010000173.1:0-3893 GCA_950063985.1 uncultured Fidelibacterota bacterium | reverse complement strand
TTTCGCGAGATGCCAGGCATTATGGATGGCTCGACCCGGCCCGATTACAGCAAAGCCGTTGACTTACTGACCCGATCAGCAATCCGAGAAATGATCGTCCCATCGATGCTTCCTGTACTCGCACCTATTGTCGTGTATTTCGTGCTCAACTTAGTCTTCGACCAAGCGAGCGCTTTGAGTGCCGTCGGGGCGATGCTTCTCGGAACAATTGTCACTGGGCTATTTGTCGCAATCTCGATGACGGCTGGCGGTGGGGCCTGGGATAACGCCAAGAAATACATAGAGGGAGGAGAGCTAGGAGGAAAAGGATCAGATGCTCACAAGGCTGCTGTGGTTGGTGATACAGTTGGTGATCCTTTTAAGGATACATCCGGTCCATCGTTAAATATATTAATTAAATTAATGTCAGTGGTGTCATTAGTTATTGCTCCACTTTTGACATTATAGGTTTGAGGAGAATCTATGCGATATTATGAAACACTATATATTCTTAACCCGGACTATGAAAAGGAAAGAGTTGACAACATTATAAAGGATGTTGATGAACAGGTTAGCAAATTCAGCCAGGTGATTGCCCACCGTGTTTGGGGAAAAAAACGGTTAGCCTACCCTATTGATAAGCATAAATATGGGACATATGTACTCTTTCAGTTCGAAACAGAAAACCAGAATGCTTTGGGCGATTTTGATAGTTTTATGAAATTGAACAATTCAGTTTTACGTTATCAAAATGTACGTCTTGGTGCAAAACCAGAAGAGATTGAAAGTGATTTGCTGGATGAAAGCACCGAACCTCTTGAAGAAGAACCCCAAGTGAAAGACATGCCGGAAATTATCAAGGAAGTTCCCAAAACACCTGTTGAAGAAAAATTTGAGAACACAGATGAAACGTCTGAAACCGTTGAAGAAGAAACTTCAGCATAATAGATAAGCGAGGAATTTATGGCATTTGTAAGTCGTAAAAAGTTTTGTTATTTTAAAGAAAACGTGATCACAGAGATTGATTATAAGGATGTTAAACTGCTGCGCCGCTTCGTGACAGAGCAGGGCAAAATCATGCCCCGACGCGTTACGGGCACCAGCGCAAAAATGCATCGGAAATTGATTAGGGCGATTAAAAGAGCAAGAAACATTGCTTTGATGCCTTATACGAATTTAGGCGACAGTTGAACTATTTATAAACAACAAGGACTTAAACCATGGATATAATATTACTCCAAGATGTAGATGCCTTAGGTACAGCTGGTGATATTGTAAATGTAAAACCGGGCTTTGCCCGGAATTTTCTGTTCCCCAGAAGTCTGGCATTGCGAGCATCAAAACGTAATCTGGCGATTGCTGATGAACGCAAACGTAATGCTGATAAACGTCGTGCACACGATGAGAAAATAAATCTTGAACTTTCAAACCAACTGAAAGATATGGAAATGACATTTGAAGTGCAAACGGGTGAAGAAGAAAAAATGTTTGGCGCTGTGACCACCAATGATATCCAAAAAAAACTGGAAGAAAAAGGAATCGCAATTGAACGCCACCGCATCGAGCTTAAAGAATCAATTAAAGCATTGGGTATTTTTCATATCCCTGTACGTGTTGCTGCAGATATGAAACCTGAGCTGAAAATATATGTAATAAAAGCATAGTTCTGAATACTCAAAACCACTTCTATAGCCCCCGGTAGAAAAGCCGGGGGTTATTATTTATATAAAGAATTCTTGCCGGATGTTTTAACTGCATCTATTTTCAACGATTATGTTTGTAGAAGTTGCCTTTCCTATCTCCAGTTATACACAGTTTACTTACCGTATTCCGAAAAAATTTATTGATCAGATTCATGTAGGAATACGCGTCAAAGCACCATTGGGAAAGCGGCTGGTTACCGGTATTGTTGTTGCTAAATCTGCTGAATCAGATTATTTGGGCAAACACAAAAATATAAAGGAACTTATAGACCTGCAACCAGTGATGGATAACAAATTGTGGAAACTGGTACAATGGATGAGTTCATATTATTTTACACCTGTTGGGCAAGTTGTAAAAACAGTCTTGCCTGCAAAACTCTCTACAAAATATACACCACCCACGACCGGCCTTGTTGTATATAAATCATTTGGTGATAATTATGAGCAGTTGCAAAAAAGAGCACCTATCCAGGCAAAAGTATTACAGTTCCTGTCTGTTCAAGAAGGAGCGATTCCAATTGCAGCACTCAAACATATGGTGAGCAGTCCCAATGCAGTTTGCAAAACGTTGTTTGATAAAGGTCTTGTTGATCTGGATGAAGTAACGAATTTGCCTGATGTAACTGGGTTTACATTCTCAAAGATTCATAAGGAAATTGCATTCACGAATGAGCAAAAACTGGTATTAGGTGAATTAAGTAAAAAATTGAATTCTAGAAAATTTAGTCCAACATTACTGCATGGCGTTACAGGAAGCGGTAAAACAGAAATATATATTGAAATTGTGCGTCAGGCGTTAGAAATGAATAAATCAGCAATATTGCTACTTCCAGAAATATCATTAACACCACAAATAGCGGGACGATTCAGGTCTGTCTTTGGGGATCAAGTTGCTTTGTGGCATTCGAGACTATCTCATGCTGCTCGAGCGTGGACATGGAAACAAATTTGTGCAGGACAATTTAACGTTACTATAGGAGCCAGAAGCGCTGTATTTGCTCCTTTAAAAAACCTTGGTGTAATCATTATTGATGAAGAACAGGAATATTCTTTCAAGCAAGAATCCCCGGCACCAAGATATCATGCCCGTGAGGTTGCCTTGATGCGCGGCAAATTGAATGATGCAGTGGTTATCATGTCCAGTGCCACCCCCAGCTTGGAAAGTTATTATAATCATGTTAAGGAGAAGTATTCCTATTTAAGATTAAATAAAAGATACGGTGGCGCCCCTTACCCCCAGGTTCAGATTGTTGATATGATCAAGGAGCAGGAAGAAACAGGTAAGTTCCAACAAGTAATTTCCAGCAAGCTTCAGAAAATAATGGAAAGCAAATTTGCTAAAGGTGAACAGGTGATGCTGTTGCAAAACAGACGTGGCTTCGCTCCAATTTTACGATGTGGAGATTGTGGTCATGTTGAAACGTGTGTGCAATGTAAAATTGCATTAACATACCATAGCCATGAACGCTTGCTGAAATGCCATTTTTGTGGTTATGAAACAAGTAATATACCCATTGCCTGTCACAAATGTACCAGTATCAATCTAAAACTCCTTGGTGTTGGTACACAAAAAGTTGAAGATGTTATTCGCGAACAATACCCGGATATTAAAATTGCAAGGATCGACTTTGATACTGCTCGCAATATCCCCGCTTTGACAAGAATATTGGAAAAATTTGCCGCGGGTGAAATTCATGTATTAATCGGCACACAAATGATTGCCAAGGGATTAGATTTTGATAATGTAACACTAGTAGGAATTGTTAATGGTGATACAGGGCTCTTTTTGCCTGATTTTCGTTCTGGAGAAAAAGTATTCCAACTTATTTACCAGGCAGCGGGCCGATCCGGCAGAAGAAAACCAGGGGAAGTAATCATTCAAACATATAATCCTGATAACCCCGTATTAATACATGCCGCTAGACTGGATCAAAAAAAATATTACAATATTGCTTTAAGTGAAAGACAGGAACTTAATTATCCACCATTTTCATGGTTGATCCGTTTAGAAATAGAAGGTACAAAAAAAGAACTTGTTACCACTCATGCTGACAAGATAAGAAAAAAATTAAGTCCTTCCCCGAAAGGAATAGATATATTAGGACCAGCCAAATGTTATCGGGAACGGTTGCGGGGGAAATATCGTATGCATATTTGAGGAGAAAACACGCATGACCTACTTCTACAGCCACTACAGAAAGCCGAAGCAAG
>CATMBH010000172.1:0-3927 GCA_950063985.1 uncultured Fidelibacterota bacterium | reverse complement strand
CTATGCCTTTCATGACCATTGGCGGGACAGACTCCCAGTTCTTCCAGGCCAAGGGTGTGAATACCTATGGTTTGATTCCTGTTATGGTTGCTGAAAAAGACATCCAGTCTATACATGGTATGGATGAAAGTTTATCTGTAGAAAATCTGATGATGGGCACGCGGATTGTCTATCGAACTATTAAACGTGTATGCGGTCCCGGTGAATAAACCGCTCATTTATGAACCCATGACGGCGTTTACCGATCTGCTCATTTTTGGATTGGGTCTATACTTCGCCCGGGAACTTTACGGCATTTACGTGACTAAACTCATGAGTGTGCATGTGCATTTTATAATGGTGTTTTTCTTCATGGGCTTGGCTGGATTACTCGGTGCTTTGTCACATGGAATCGGTCCTCATTTCCCTCAAAGTGTTCACACATTTATTTGGAGAATTACATTATATTGCATTGGTTTGTCTACTTTTTCTATGCTCATGGGCGGGCTATATCATATAGTGTCCTACAACACCATGGATTGGCTGAAGTGGCTGCCGTTTTTAGCGCTCGTTGTTTATTTGGTAGCTGTGACACGCAATGATAATTTTAAGACTGTAGTCCGTTTTTATACCCCGGCCATGACGCTGGTACTGCTCATGATGCTCTATTCCTGGTTGCGTTTCCAGGGCGCCGGAACGGTTTGGATCATAACAAGCATCCTTGTTGCTTTTAGCGGCGCCATCGTTCAGCAGAGCGGTTTTGCACTCCATAAGCATTTCAACCATAACGATATCTATCATGTGATTCAGATGGGGGGCATGTATTTAATGTACAGAGGTGTTATTATTCTAAAAGATTTTGTACATATACATTAAAGTTATAAGACTTATAAAGTCTATATTTCCACCCGTTTTTTAAGAGGAAATTTTGGAAATTAATGTAAAAGAAATAAATGCATTCGAGCGTGAAATATCTGTCCATGTTCCCTGGGCTGAACTGGAAGACGGTTTTAATAAACACGCCAAAAAATTTAGTAAAAAAGTTAATCTCAGGGGTTTTCGTCCAGGCAAAGTACCTATGAAGGTTTTGCTGAAACAATTCAAGCCGGCCATGGAAGCGGACTTTGTGGAGCACGCCCTGAATTTATATTATTTGCAAGCACTCAAGGAAAAAGATCTCCTGCCCGTAAACAAGGCGGAGGTGGAAAAAGTGGATTTTGAGCATGAGGGAGATATGTCCTTTACTGCAAAATTCGAGATCGAACCGGGGATCAAATTGCCCAAACTCCGCAAACGGGCGTTTAAAGTACAGAAAACGAATTACGTCCATGACCAGGAAGATATTGATAATGTAATCCTTGATCTGCGCCGCAACCACTCCACCATGGAAACAGTGGAAACCGGTGCGGAAGAAGGAAATTTTATTTTAGCGGACCTCCAGAAAGTTGAACCCAGCGGTTTACCCATCATTGGCAAGAAACTGGAAAAGCAGTATTTGAAAGTAGGCGGCGGTGTCATCAAAGATGAAAATCTGGATAAGCTCAAAGGCGCCAAACCCGAGGATAAAATCCGCGTGCAATTGACGGAAAACGAGCAAGGTGAAAAGTCCGAATACGAAGTGACTGTGATCAATGTGGAAAAAGAGGTTCTGCCGGAGATCAATGAAGAATTCATCAAAAAGGTTGATCCTGAAGCCAAAACGGAAGAAGAACTGCGAGCCAATGTAGAAACACGTATCGTGGAGAATTACCAACAGCGCAGCCAGGAAGCCTTTGAGCGTCAGCTTTCTGATGCGATGATAGAAAAAGTGAATCCGGAGTTTCCACCTTCCATGGTGGAATCCTATCTGGATCATATGGTAGAGGATATAAAACAATCTGGACAGCCCGGAGCTGAAGATTTGGATGAAGCCAAAGTGCGGGAAACGTATCAATCGGTTGCGGAACGGAACATGAAGTGGTTTTTAGTGCGGAAAGCCATCATTAAGGAAAATGAATTGGAAGTCACCAAGGACGAAGTGCAGGTCGAGGTCCAGCGGCTGATAGACCGCTCGCGGAATCATGCCAAGGAGATCGAGAAGTATTATAAGAAGCCCAGCAACCGCACAAGAATTCAGGATGATTTAATGGAAAAGAAGATATTAGATTACTTGCAGAAATTTGCTAAAATAAAAGAGGTGGAAGTCAATACTAAGAACCTCCGCCAACAGGAAGCACACGAACATGGCTAAACATCAAAACGAAATCGCCCAGCTCATTCCCATGGTGGTTGAGCAGACCGGCCGCACTGAACGGGCCTATGACATATATTCACGGTTACTCAAGGAACGGATCGTCTTTTTAGGTACCCCGATTGACGATAGTATCTCTTCTTTGATCATTGCCCAGTTTTTGTTTCTTGAAGCGGAAGATCCCGATAAGGACATTTATCTTTATATCAATTCCCCCGGCGGATACATCACGGCGGGCATGGCCATTTTTGACACCATGAATTATATTAAACCTGATGTGGCCACAATTTGCATGGGCCAGGCTTCCAGCATGGGTGCGTTTCTGCTGGCTGGCGGTAAAAAAGGGAAACGGTCAGCCTTGCCTAATTCACGTATCATGATCCATCAGCCAATGGGTGGGGCAGAAGGCCAGGCCTCGGACATCAAAATCCAAGCTGATGAAATCATTCGCCTCAGAGGTAAACTGAATAAACTCCTGGCTAAACAAACAGGACAAAAAATCAGCAAAGTTGAAAAAGATTCAGATCGCAATTATTTCATGAGCGCCGTTGAAGCTAAAAAATACGGCATCATCGATACCGTATTGGAATCCAGGAAATAAGATGAAATCTGATCCGGCCAGACATTCCGAATTTACACCTGACCAGATACCCGATACGGACTTACCTGCACCCCAGCATAAAACACTTCCTCGTCCTTCTGAAATAAAAGAATACCTGGATCAATACGTCATTGGTCATGAGGAAACTAAAAAGTCCGTGGCGGTGGCTGTCCATAACCATTATAAACGCATTTTTTATAATGATGTGGATGATGGTGTAGAACTGGAAAAGAGCAATATCCTCATGATCGGTCCTACCGGAACCGGGAAAACACTTATTGCTCAAACGTTAGCCCGCTATTTATCTGTACCCTTTGCCATTGCTGATGCAACATCCTTAACGGAAGCCGGCTATGTAGGGGAAGATGTGGAAAATATTCTTGTACGCTTGCTGCAAGTGGCAAATTACAGCATCAATTCTGCCGAGCAGGGTATTGTGTACATTGATGAAATTGATAAGATCGGCCGCAAGTCGCTCAGTAGTTCCATCACACGGGACGTATCTGGAGAGGGTGTCCAGCAGGCCATTCTGAAAATTCTGGAAGGTACCATTGCTAATGTACCTCCAAAAGGAGGGCGGAAGCATCCTGAACAGAGCTTGATCCAAGTTAATACAAAAAATATCTTATTTATATGCGGCGGTTCCTTTGAAAGTTTGGAAGGTATTATTGCCCGGCGCGTTGGTAAAACTGAAATAGGATTTGGCGGCAGCAGGAAACGGCAACTTGCAGAAAGCCAGGGCATATTATCACTTATCAAACCCCAAGATCTGATTGAATTTGGATATATCCCTGAATTGATCGGCCGACTGCCGGTTGTGACAACGCTGGATTCCCTAACTGAATCTGAATTATACGAAGTATTGATATCACCAAAGAATTCACTGGTAAAACAGTACCAGAAACTCTTTCGCATGGAAGGTATTGAACTGGAATTCAGTGAGGATGCCCTGAAGACCGTCATCTCCAAGGCCTATGAACATCAAGCCGGAGCTCGTGGTTTACGTTCTGTCCTAGAAAAAGCCATGATGGATATTATGTATCATATACCGGAAATGGAAAATGTACACAGGATTATCATCACCAAAGATGTGATCAAAAAGAACAAAAGCCCACTC
>CATMBH010000171.1:0-3968 GCA_950063985.1 uncultured Fidelibacterota bacterium | reverse complement strand
GGAGACATAGAATTTGCTTTTTGAGATGCAGGCTTTAATTTGGGTTCATTGACTAAAGCTTTCGCTACGTTCCCAATACCGGTATTATAGGCGGGCACTACACAGATATAAGCGCGCTCATCGTCCTCAATTGTTTTAAAATATCGATGCCTGATCTTAGCTAGATACGCACAACCCAGCTCAATATTATTCCCAGGTTTGTAAAGGTAATCTCCATCAAGGAATTTATCTTTCTTGTATACATAAAGATAGGCGTCCCTGGCACCGCTTTTTGGCACAAGCTGCATGAGGCCATAAGCAGGAATATGTGATTTGGCTTTCGGGTTAAAGGCGGATTCTGTTTCCATCACCGCAAACGCAATGATGGGATCAATATTAAATCGTTTACTCTGCTTCAGGATTTCCTGTTTATAGCGATCTGCCCTTGTGTTAATATGGTCAGACTTCATGGGAACTTTCACCGTATAAACCGTTCTTTTTTTCCCATCCTTAGCCTTGTATGTCTTTGTTGCAACTGGCGCATTTGCAACCAATTCGGATGCGTATGCCTTGGCTGTTGCAGGTGTAACTGTTTTTCCTTTTTTATCCACGACCTGCTTATTAAGCATTGGTTTTCCATCATCGCCCTTGGCCTTCAGGATATCCGCCAATTTCCGTTGCAGTTTTTGATCCGAGATTTTCTTTTTCACTTCAGGAGATCTTTGTTGCGGCTTTTCTTTCTGGAATTCTGGAGTTTTTGTTTTTTCAACAATGGATTTAGGTGATTTTGGTTCGGTGACCTTTTTTTTCTCCTGCGTCACTTGTCGTATCGGTGCCTGTTTTGTTTCCTGTTTTGGAACATTATTTTCAACTTCATTCACCGGTTGGGAAACAGGATCTGGAATATCTTCTTCAACGATCACTTCCACCGTGATCTCACCCTTTTCAAAATCAATGGATGCCCTGGAATCCAGGCCATCATCATATTCCACGTATTCCTTTTTTGATGGCGCCTTAAAATCCTGCCATTTTTCTTCCACTGCTTTTTTGAATGCTTCAAATTCCCTGGCCTGCTGCTGTTCATAAGCATCATACTGAGACGTAACTTCAGCAACATAGTTCTGGAATTCACTTAATTCATCTTCAAAGGCCTGCTGCTGAGCCTGCTTCTGCTGCTTGAGGAATTCTTCAAAAGTGTCCTGGGAATAGACTGGAAACAAAATGCCAAAAACTAGAAATATCCGTATGGGACAATTGATATTCATCATTTTTTCATCCTTTATTCGTTTAATAAAATCTAAAATATTGCATCAAAGAAATCCGTAATAAGTCCAAAACTAGAATACCCTAAAAAAATAACCAAAAAATATACACCTAATGTTACAATATGATTATTTGAGTAAAATTTCAGTGCGGAACCACTGGCTTTGTTGGGCACAAAAGGAATTCCCTTCAGGTTCACAACGGAATTTATTTCATCCAGAATTAGATGCGACAGGTAGCCAATCCCTACGGCCAGACTGGTAGCCATTTTCATTTGGGCATCTAGGTCAAAATTATTCAAGATCGTAAGTGTGACCAGCATTGCTAAGATAGCAGCGGGAACCGAATGAAAAATACCCCGGTGATGGGTCAGTTTTTTGAAAATACCGCCCAGGATAAAGTAAACGAACAGGAACGCACCAATTATGTATATCGCAAATAGCTTCAGCTCTGTCTGACCGGTTTCCAAAAGGTATAAACCTGCCATTGCGGCCCCAGCTGCGCCTGTACAAAGCAACTATATTCTCAGGGGTTTGCCCGTATCACTATCAAGGTCCGGTAAAAATGCTCCTATAAATCCAGCAACAAAAACAACAGGTGCTACCCAATATGTTATTAAGGACAAACCGATCGCAACAGCTGTCCAGACAGCTCCGGTCAGCATCCCAAAGGCCATGTGTGCTTTAAAACCTGCCATTGTTCCCTGTATTGAAGAATATTCTCATTTGTTTTTAATCCCCATCAGCATCCCGCTGCCGGTTCCATTGAACCCAATCTGATTGGCTGTCGGCTTTCGTATCAATTTTGGTCCGAGTAAAATGTCCGGATTTGAACTCTTCGAAACCTTTTAACTGATCAGCCTTAAAATCATCGAAACCTTCTGACTGCTGCTTCATAAACTGCTCAAAATCCGACTCCTGTTTTTTCCGGTATTCCTGCAGTGCCCTTTGCTGCTCTTTTTTGTATTTTTCAAAATCCTTAACAAAAGTGAACGATTCGCCCTTATTAACGCTAAAGGATGTGTCTTCAAGTGTGATTCCATCATCCTTGAATGGTATCACTTCTACGCTCCCATCATATACGTTATAAGTGGAATGATTATCCGTACAATCCAGTCTGTATATCGTCCCCCGGATCGCAGCAACTGCTGTCGGAGTTCGAACCCTGACCTTCTGCCCTTTTCCGGGTTTTACGTTCAGCCAGACATGGCCTGATTCGATGGATATACTGTTGTCCCCATCTGTGGGATCTGCTAGATGAATTACCGCATTTTCACCTATCCTTACGATTTGAGTTTTACCAATCTTCACTTCACAACGAGATTTTGCCAGTGTTTTGATTTTCTCGTCTTTGAATACCTGCTGATTAACCCTGGCTTTTTGCCATGCGTCCTTTGAAGTCTCCAGCACCAGTACCTTTCCAAGGGGAAGAGTAACCTTCCCAAATGATGTCTTTTCTGACCGTAGTTTAGTAACAAAAAAGATGTTAAATAATATTAGCGTGGTTATAGAAAACTGGGCCATGCAGCAATAAAATTTATTTCCCTGGTTATGTTTCAGATTCCGCATGGCGTTTGAACCAAGTTATTTCAATTCTTTTCCAATGTCTTTTCGACTTCTTTTATCTTTTTATTAATATCTTTTTTCGCCTTTTTAAGGGATTTTGAAATCTCTTTTTCAGCTTTTTCCGCCGAATTTTTTAACTCATCGACATCTACTTTATCCATAATTTCTTCAATAAAATCAGGCGGTTTTTCACCCGTGTAGTTTAGATATGCAATATAAAGGACCAATGCTAAGATAGAGACAATAATTAGCTTGAACACTTTCTTGATCATGCTGAAGATGATAAATATTATAAGGACCAGACCAATAACCAGGGATACGGGATCACTGGTAATTTGTTCTATTATTTGTTCCATTTATTTGTTCCATTTATATTGAATAATTAAAGAAAATAGAAGACTTACTCTTCTTCATCATTATCATTCTCATTGGTTACAATATCTTCAGAAAATATATAGTACCGGTAGTTACCCGTCCGATTTATTGTACCCTCGTGATATAATTCTTCACATATTTCTTTTATTAATTCAACATCAAAACTATTGAGACGAGCATCAATATCTGATCCTGTGAACTTTTCAGTATTATTTTTTAATAATTCAATAATATTGCTTCTTAATTCTATTTCCTTGTCAATCTTTTCATCTTCAAGCGCTTGTTGGCTTTCGTATTCTGCTTTTTTATCATATACTGCATTCTGTTCAATCCAGTCATTCCATGCTTCATAAATATGTTCTTTGTCTGTGCTGCAAACATCTCCATCATCATCGATAAAATAATAATACCCATTCTCTTTATCTATTCCATCAG
Source organism: uncultured Fidelibacterota bacterium (assembly GCA_950063985.1). Lineage (GTDB taxonomy): Bacteria > Fidelibacterota > Marinisomatia > Marinisomatales > TCS55 > UBA2126. The sequence continues at coordinate 351 of CATMBH010000171.1, read as the reverse complement.
CTACCAATTCAGAACTGGAATCCTCGAAATTATTTTTCAAGTCTTCATTAAAGATTGCTGATGCTCTCCAAACCCTCCCATCATTACCTATCCAATATTTATATCTACTATCCATAAAGATATTTAACTCTGATATTTTTACATAATCATCCTTTGCATCTTGAGGAGGTGGAACATTCCACGCCCCTTCCACAGGATTATTATTTTCTTTCTTTTTCTCCGGTTTTTTGGCTATTTCATCTGACTCATCATCTTTTAAGTCTTCTTCATCTTTATCAGTACTTTCATCTTCTTTATCATCATTCGAATCTACATCCTGCTGAGTTTCTATTTCAACTGTCAACTGGGCAT
>CATMBH010000170.1:0-3972 GCA_950063985.1 uncultured Fidelibacterota bacterium | reverse complement strand
ACGTTTCATTCTGGCAGAATTGGGCAGCGCATTGAGTATAAAGGTCTTAAAGAATAAAGTCGTGGCCACACTTTCAGCCATTATTCCTGCAATGTTTCTGGTTTTTACAAATGTTGAAGATCCTGCCACAGGTGTTGTGAAACAGACTGGATGGGCATTGTGGCCGATATTCGGTGCCAGCAATCAAATGCTGGCAGCGCTAACGCTTATGATTTTAACCCTCTACTTCTGGCAGAAAAAGAAACCCATTTTACCTTTATTGATACCCATGTTGTTTATCATGTTTGTAACAGTTACATCTTTATTTATTAATGCAGGACAATTTTTAAAGACAAATTCTTTTTTATTTGCGTTGGATATATTCTTGATAGCCTTGATAATATGGATGATTATTGAAGGGCTTTTGACTGTTTTTTATAAGACAAGGGAGCGTTGATTATTTATCAAAAATAATCTGTATAATGCGGTAATTTCTATACTCTAATTTACATTATGAGCAAACAACTCAACATATTCAACGACGCTGCAAATACATGGAAAAAAGAAGCAGCTGAAGCAAGCGCCAGAGATTACAACTTTGACACATTGAGCGGTGAACGCCTAGGCCAGCTTTACTATCCTGCAGCTGATGAAAATGGTTATATGGAAAAACTGGGCTTCCCCGGGCAATATCCCTACACACGGGGCATCCATGCAAATATGTATCGTGGCAAGCTGTGGACCATGCGCCAATTTGCCGGTTTCGGCACACCTGAGGAAACGAATGAGCGCTATCATTATTTATTAAGCCACGGTCAAACCGGCCTTTCCGTTGCCTACGATATGCCCACACTCATGGGCTATGATCCCGATCATCCTTTTTCTGCCGGAGAAGTGGGGAAGTGCGGTGTAAGTGTTGCTTCGCTGAAAGATATGGAGCGTTTGTTTAAAAATATCAATCTTGGTAATATATCTGTTTCCCAAACAATTAACGGCCCGGCTGTTATTTTATTGGCCTTCTACATTGCAGCGGCAGAAAAACAAGGAGTACCGCTGGAAAATTTACGAGGCACGCTGCAAAACGATATTCTTAAAGAGTTCATTGCTCAAAAGGAATGGATATTTCCGCCGCAACCATCTATGCGTATCATTACCGATATGATGACTTACTGCACTGAACACATGCCCAAATTCAATACCATCTCTATTAGCGGTTATCATATTCGTGAAGCAGGTTCAACTGCAGCGCAGGAATTGGCGTTTACACTCGCAGATGGTTTCACATATGTTGAATATGGGATAAAAGCCGGACTGGATGTGGATGATTTCGCACCACGTCTTTCTTTTTTCTTCAATTCGCACTTGGACTTTTTTGAAGAAATAGCGAAATATCGCGCCGCACGCCGTGTTTGGGCACGTCACATGAAAGAAAAGTATGGAGCAAAAAATCCTCATTCCTGGAAATTGCGTTTCCATACTCAAACTGCAGGATGTTCGCTTACTGCGCAGCAGCCGGAAATTAATATTGCACGAACAGCGTTCCAAGCCATGGCAGCCGTGCTGGGCGGAACGCAGTCTCTGCATACTAATTCTATGGATGAGACTTTGGCATTACCTTCGAGAAAAGCAGCGGAAATTGCCTTGCGTACCCAACAATTAATTGCTTTTGAAACAGGTGCTGCAAATGTAGCTGACCCCTTAGGCGGTTCGTGGTTTGTGGAAGAGTTGACTGATCGAATGGAAAAAGATGCAGAAGATTATTTTGAAAAAATTGAAGATATGGGTGGTGTTATAACAGCCATTGAAAAAGGGTTTTTTCAACGGGAGATTGCTTACGCCGCATCAGAATATCAGCGTAAGGTGGATTCGAAACGACGTATTGTTGTTGGTGTAAATAAATTTGTAAAAGAAAATGAAGAAATTGAAATACCCATTATGGAAATTGGTCAGGATGTGGGTCAAAAACAACTTGATGCGCTCAATCAATTGCGTTCTGAACGTGATGAAGATGCGGTTCAGCAAGCACTTACAGATGTTCAGGAAGCCTGTGCGGATGGATCAAATTTATTGAAACCAATCGTTGCAGCCGCGAAAGCGTATGCTACATTGGGTGAAATTGTTGTTTCCTTAAAAGCTGAATTTGGGGAATGGCAGGAAGCGGCTGTATTCTGATGAATTCAAAGAATAAATTTTATTTTGCTATTTCAGGCGTAGTTCTGCTCGTTGTGTTTTGGATCTGGTGGGTGTCTACAAATCCAGCCAGTGAACAAGCACTCGTAAAATTTTTGTCAGTCCAGCAGCTTTTTTCTGAAGAGCAAGCTGAACGCATCCGTTTAGGCGGACTGGTAGCTGATGAATCCATCAAATTGGATGAAAACAATTATATGTCCTGCAATTTTGACTTGCAGGAAGGTGAAGCTATTTTACCGGTACACTTCGTAGGTGTTCGTCCGGATTTATTCAAAAATGGTGCAGAAGTGATTGTTGAGGGTATATATATGAACGGTGTGTTCGAAGCTGACATCCTGCAAACAAAATGCGCTTCAAAGTATGAAGGTGATTTACGAGACGCTGACAGTTATAATTTAGAAGAAGTATCCATATGATACCTGTAATTGGCGGATTGGCTCTCAATCTTGCTCTGGGCCTCGCTATCATTGCCATCATTTTTAATGTCCTCTATTTACGCTCTGGAGATGGCAGGTTGTTTTTATCAGGACAAAGAGCAGCTCTAGCTGTATCCCTTTTAAGTATTTTTGCTACAATTATTCTGACTCAGCTACTTATGACCAGCAATTTTGATGTGGATTATGTAGCCCATTATACCAGTCAGGAAACGCCACTGATCTATAAATTTACTGCCCTATGGGCGGGGCAATCCGGTTCATTATTATTCTGGCTTTTCATTTTATCTTTGTATGCAATCATAGCTATCCTGCAAAACCAACGGTCGCAATTAAAACTGATGCCTTGGGTAATGATTGTATTGGTGACAGTGCAATTATTTTTTCTTATTCTCGTTAATTTTATAACAAATCCATTTGCACCCACTGAAACAGATTTTGTTATAGCAAACGGCTTGGGCTTAAATCCATTACTGCAAAATGTGACCATGGCCATTCATCCGCCCATGTTGTATTTAGGTTTTGTCGGATTTACCGTCCCTTTCGCATTTTCTATCGCTGCAATGGCACAAAGAGATATGAATGCGCTCTGGATGCGTACGGTTCGGCAATGGCTGCTCTTTGTGTGGCTTATGTTAAGTATCGGAGTTATGCTTGGCGGCTGGTGGGCCTATCAGGAATTGGGCTGGGGCGGTTACTGGGCGTGGGATCCAGTTGAAAATGCATCTTTCATGCCCTGGCTTGCGGGAACAGCATTGCTCCATTCCATCATGATCCAAGAAAAAAAGGACATGCTTAAAGTATGGAATATGGTCTTGATCATTATCACCTTTACGCTTTGTATCTTCGGCACTTTTCTTACCCGCAGCGGTATAATGTCATCCGTGCATTCGTTCACAGCTTCATCGCTTGGTCCCATTTTCCTTGGCTTTGTCTTTTTCATTTTAGTGGTTTCTTTCGGTCTCATGTCACAGCGCATGCAGTTGTTGCGTTCTAAAAAAAGAATTGAATCATTTTCATCCCGGGAAAGCGGTTTTTTGTTTAACAATGTGGTATTTATAGTCATGTGTTTTGCTGTTTTATGGGGAACACTTTTTCCTGTTATTTCTGAAGCTGTAAGGGGAACTAAAATCACAGTGGGTGCTCCATTTTTCAATCAGATAAATATTCCTATTGGATTGGTGCTATTATGTTTAACAGGCATTGGTCCATTATTAGTCTGGCGGAAAACATCAAAACAGAGTTTTATACGCAATTTTACTACACCCGTAATAGCTGGTTTAGTTATGGCATTGGTTCTGTACATAACCAATATCAGGGGCTATGTACTGATTTCATTCAGCCTTTCAGTTTTTGTTTTGACAACCAT
>CATMBH010000169.1:0-4006 GCA_950063985.1 uncultured Fidelibacterota bacterium | reverse complement strand
TTCCCGGACATACCCATGTGGCAAACTATTAGTGCCCTTGCGGTAGTTGCGGGTATTTATACTATTGCGGGGGGCTTGGCTGCTGTTATTTATACAGATGCCATCCAGACCGTTACGCTACTCCTTGGTTCCGTCATTATCTCAATTGCTGCTTTTTCCAAAGTTGGCGGATGGGAGGCTATTACCGCTCAAGTTTCGCCTGACATGCTTAGTCTTATTCGGCCGTTGGATGATCCTGGTGTGCCATGGTTGGGTCTCTTCACCGGCTTGCCGTTGCTGGGAGTATACTTCTGGTGCAACAATCAATTTATGGTTCAACGTGTTGTTAAGCGCTAAAAACCTATGGCACGGTCGTCTAGGGAGCCTCTTTGCTGGCCTGCTAAAACTACCCGTCCTGTTTATCATGGTGTTGCCCGGAACTGCAGCCATTTTACTATATCCCGGATTGGAGCGGGCAGACCTCGTCTATCCAACTCTGATGTTTGATTTATTACCAACGGGTTTACTGGGATTGGTTATGGCTGGGTTTATTGCCGCATTAATGTCGCAAATAGACTCTACATTGAATTCTGCATCTACGTTGGTAACAGTGGATTTTGTTGCCAAGGCAAAACCGAATCTTTCGCAACGCCAACTAATGATCGTGGGCCGGTGGGTAACGTTGAGCTTTATGGTGTTGGCGGCGCTCTGGGCCCCGCAGATTGAGAAAGTTGGTTCCATCTGGAAATATCTGCAAAGTGTATTATCTTACACTATACCTCCCGTTGTTGCGATGTTTTTGATTGGAATTTTCTGGAAGCGGGCAAATGCCCAGGGTGCATTTTTGTCGTTGGTTGTCGGTGTACTGTTAGGCGGGCTTTTCTTTTACATGAATGAAATCGCCGGGATTATAAATATTCATTTTCTTTACATTGCCCCCATCTTATTTGTGGTCTGTACCCTGCTCATTATTGTTGGCAGCTTAGCTACGTCGCCGCCTGATCAGGAAAAAGTAAATCAATTGACCTGGAGTAAAGCATTTTATCGTTCAGAAACTGCTGAACTGCAAAGTTTACCTTGGTATAAAAATTATCGTATACTATCAGTGGTTCTTATCATTATCACTATTGTATTGGTGGCTACATTCAAGTGATGAAGAAAATATTTATTTCCATACTATCCATAGGGATTTTATTCTGCAGTAATCAAGGCCATGTAAAGAGAAATTACGAGCAAGACAAATGGCACAAAAATGCAACTATTTATGAAGTAAATGTACGTCAATACACTGCAGAAGGTACGTTTCAGGCATTTTTACCACACATTGAAAGAATTCATGACATGGGCATAGATATCCTATGGTTCATGCCGATTCACCCTATTGGAGAAAAAAACAGAAAAGGAGGTTTGGGAAGTTATTATTCAGTAAAAGATTATAAGGGAATTAATCCTGAGTTTGGAAATGAAGAAGATTTTAAAGCAATTGTTGACAAAGCTCATTCTTTAGATATGAAGGTACTCATGGATTGGGTAGCAAATCACACTGCCTTTGATCATGATTGGGCTAATCAGCATAAAGAATGGTATACTCTCGATTCATTAAATAATTTGCAGCCCCCACTTGGTACAGATTGGTGGGATGTAACAGATTTGAACTATAATAATGCGGCAATGCGTTTGGCTATGATCGATGCTATGAAATATTGGCTGGGGAGGTTTGATATTGATGGTTTCCGATGCGATGCCGCTTCTTGGGTACCTATTGATTTTTGGAGCCAGGCCATTGATTCCTTAAATAAGATAAAACCTGTTTTTATGCTAGCGGAAGCGGAAGATCCAGAACTGCATAAAGCAGGATTTGATATGACTTATGCGTGGGAGTATATGCATGTTATTAACGGGATTGCAGATGGAAGTATGTATTTTGAAGATTTGGATAAGCTAATGACTAAAGAGGATTCAGCTTATGCTAAAGAAGCATATCGCCTTTATTTTACTACGAACCACGATGAAAACTCATGGAACGGGAGTGTATTTGAACGCTATGGCGCCAAGCATTTATTACAAGCTATTCTGGCTTTTACAATTGATGGTATGCCATTATTATATAGTGGCCAGGAAGCGGGCCTTAACAAAAGACTAAAATTCTTTGAAAAGGATGAAATTGAGTGGGGAGATTATATTTATTTTGATTTTTTTTCTGCCTTATTGAAACTGAACCAAACGCATCCTGCCTTATGGAATGGCAAATATGGTGGAACTTTTGAAAAGTTTGATTTTGCAGATAAAGATTTGTACTGTTATCAAAGAGTAAGCGGAAAAGACAAGGTGTTAGTTTTCTTGAATTTTTCAGATACCGCAAAATCCATTGAATTAAAAGTGGCTAATAACCAAACGTATATAGACTTGTTTTCCGGGGGAAAAACAAATTTTTTAAAAACAGTAACACTAGGCCCTTTAGGCTACAAAGTATTTTATACAAATTGATAATGGTATAAAATTATTGTATTCTATCTGCCATATTGATGTTTATAACCGTGGTCCGGATTGTAATGTTTCGGTAATGTTGATGCGTAGGTGTTTCTTTCATTAAATGAGCCCTAAATATGTATTAGCTCTAGATCAGGGCACCACGAGTTCCCGGGCAATCCTGTTTGATCAAGCCGGCCAAATCAAGGACATGGCGCAAAAAGAGTTTCAGCAACTATTTCCCAGAGCCGGTTGGGTAGAACACGACCCTGAAGATATATGGTTATCACAGTTACAGGTAGCACAAGAACTTTTGGATCATGTCGATAAAAAGGATATTGCCGCCATTGGCATTACAAACCAGCGGGAAACCACGGTGATATGGGATAAAACAACCGGTAAGCCTATCTATAATGCTATTGTTTGGCAAGATCGGCGCACTGCCGATATAACGGATCAGTTAAAAAAAGACGGACTAGAACAGGTTTTCCAAACAAAAACCGGGTTAGTTCTCGACCCATATTTTTCTGGTACAAAAATCAAATGGATTCTGGATCATATTAAGGGCAGCCGGGTGAAAGCAGAACAGGATAAACTAGCCTTTGGTACTGTTGATTCTTGGCTCGTATGGAACCTTACTAATGGACAACACCATATAACTGATATAACCAATGCCTCCAGAACGCTTTTATATAACATTCATGAACTGGACTGGGATGCCGAACTATTAGATCTTCTTGATATACCGGAATCCATCTTACCGGACGTACATTCCAGCAGTGAATTGTATGGATTAACTGTGAGAAATTTATTTGGTTCTGAAATATCAATCAGCGGTATAGCCGGTGATCAGCAGGCCGCTCTCTTCGGGCAAAACTGCATTCAAACAGGAATGGCTAAAAATACGTATGGCACCGGATGTTTCATGCTCATGAATACCGGCACAGAACCGATACATTCAAGGAATAATCTTCTTACCACCATTGCTTGGAAACTGAATGGCAAAGTGGAATACGCCCTGGAAGGCAGCGTTTTCACTGGCGGAGCAGTTGTTCAGTGGCTTCGAGATGGTCTGGGAATTATAGAATCTTCATCAGAGGTTGAAAGAATAGCTTCTCAGGTGGATGAGACGGATGGTGTATACTTTGTACCTGCCTTTTCAGGCTTGGGCGCTCCCCACTGGGACCCTCATGCACGGGGAACTATTGTCGGCATGACCCGCGGTACAACCCATGCGCATATTGCCCGTGCAGCACTTGAAGCCATAGCCTACCAAAGTTTTGATCTTTTAAAAGCCATGGAAGCTGACTCCGGGATCCAGTTGAAGCAATTACGTGTGGATGCCGGTGCTGCAGTCAATAAACTGCTAATTAAATTATTATTTAGTGAAAGGATTTTGTTAGGAAAAAAGTTTTTAAACATTGAAATATACTACATTCAAAATTAAATAATTAAAGTATTCTTGTAATAAATGCCTAATTATTGGATTTCTCTAAAGCTTTACTGACTTCGGGCGGCATATAATTTTCATCATGTTTTGCTAAAATCTCATCAGCGA
>CATMBH010000168.1:0-4016 GCA_950063985.1 uncultured Fidelibacterota bacterium | reverse complement strand
TATGCCATCAGTCATTTTTAAACCGTTGGGATTATTAGGCCATTTGGAAACATTAACCCTGGGCCAGTCTGACAGCTCCGTTGTATTACGAAAATATATAAAAACCCGGTTTCCGGTCATGTAGCCTTCGCGTTCAGCAGCAATATCTCCCGCTGGATCTTCAGGACCTTCGTACTCCTTACCTTGACCCATGATTTGGCCAAGGGCAGTGAGGAAAATCATAACGATTGTGGTTAGACAGCGCATTGCAGTTAATAATTTATTCCAATTGCTAGTTTTACCATCCGGGGCGCGGAATACATAGAAGGATTTTCGATACGGTCTTCATAATCATTAAAATCACTACGGTGACTTGCATAGTCGGTATCTTGTATTACAGCTGTGTATGCTCTTCCTGTCTGGTTATTAACCCAATTCTCATTCAGGCGATCCAGAAGATTGTATACCGTCAAATCAATTTTACCATTGTATCGTCCAGCTATTTTGAAATTGTAATAAAATGTAACATCAACAGTGGAAGTTGCCGGTTTATAGTCATTATTAGGATACAAATTAATCCGAGAGAGCACACTCTCGCTCTGTGGTGTGAACGTGTAAGGCGAACCTGAATTATAATATGCAGTAATCGTCCCACCAAAATTTTTCACAGAAAACATCACCGTACCATTGAGCGTATGCCGCTGATCCCAGCTCATGGGAATAAAGCGGTTCACCGGGTCCATGCTGTTACCGGCGCGAGAAAACGTTTGTGTTGGATTATCTGCGTTGCCCCGTGTGTACTGCAGCGTATAATTAACCATACTTTTAACAGGCCCGTAACTCATATCAAGTTTTACTTCGAGCCCACGGGCATTGCCGTAATCCTTGTTGCTGTACAGACCATATTCAATTTGATTATAAGTGGAGATAATTTTGGTACTGAGCAGATTATAAATATCTCTGTAAAAGAGAGCCACCTCCAGGCTCATACCGCGGGTCAGTTCCTGCCATAATCCAAGTTCGTAAGTGATTGTTTTTTCTGGTTTAAGAAGAACATTGCCCATAGTGGTTCCATAATCATTCGGGCCGACCAAAAAGCTGTGATTCTGATACATGGCGTAGAGGGGCGGCATCTGGAAAAAGTGGCCGTAACTAAAGTGCAGAACAGCTTGGTTGCCCAACTGATAGGCGAAACCAATCCGAGGACTAACTTGGTCAATAACCGGTGCCTGAGGGTAGGTTGATGTCATTGTATCGCCCAAGACCAGCTGGTTAGCAGGGTTCCTGCGATCCGATGGGTAATTACTGGCCGGGTCAAACACATCATACCTTAAACCAATATTTATCACCATATCATCAAATTCCATTTTATCCTGGAGGTAAGCAGCGGCCTCCCTAGGCTTAACCTTGTAAATATCAGCGTAAACGGTGGTATCTCCAAATATTTCAGGCTCATAAAGATAATCCTGGTTTTCTTCACCACCGTACTTGTTTCGTATTGTATGCCACTGGTGATCTACATCATGGGCAATATCAAGCAGACCCAGCTTGATGCTATGGCGATGATTGGCCTGCCAAGTCAGGTCAAACTTAACAGTTTTATCAATCATGATTAGCATGCTGTGATCTTTCTGTTGACCACCAGTGAAAAACCCCGGTCCAAAGTTTTCCAAATATCTACCGTGCACATAATTTGTATCAAGCGGATCTTTATACAGATAAGAACCACTGTAATTATCCATATAAGACATTTTGAGCTCATAAAATAATTTCGGGGTGATCATATGATTCAGCTGGAGGGCATTGTAAGATGTTTCTTTATAACTGCCGGCCCGTCCGTCCGGATTGTATTTAAATGCATGGTCATACCCAAACCAAACATCTTTGCTAGTGGAGTTTAATATGGAAAAGCGGATACCCTTAATCAGGTTAAATCTAAGCTTGAGCAACAGTGATTGATTATTACTAGTGTTCATGGGCACATAAGTACTATCACCAGTTTTTTCGGAATACCAAAGGGCAGGAGTATCCGCATAAAAATTACTGTAATCATCCACCTGGAAGATGCGGTAGCCGTTCAGGTGACCACGATTGTCCTGCGTGCGCACATTGGTAAAAAAGGTGATCTTTTCCCCCAACAGGGGACCGCCCAAGCTGAACTTCAGATCCTGGCTGCGGTTCAGTTCCGGTGCCAGCCCAATAAAAATGTCCGTGTTGTCGGAATTGTAAAAGGAAAGTGCTGCAGATGTAGATCCTTCGAATTTTGGTCCACCATCCCGGGTAACTATATTAACAACCCCACTCATAGCCCGTCCATATTCAGCATTGAAAGTACCGGTGATTATTTCTAGGTCCTGCACGGCTTCTGGTTGTATTTCCACTGCTGCACTGGATCCACCAAAAGTTTCATCAACCTGGACACCATCGATCAAATAGGTCACCTCTGTCGACCGGCCCCCGCGAAAGTGTCCATTGACAACACCAGCCTGCATGTTTATAACGGAGCCCACATTTTCAACCGGCAGTGCTCTAATTTCATCTCCCGAAATATTTTTTATCGTACCAGTCTGATCTTTCTTTTGCGCCAGTCTTGCCACTTCAACGGTAACCACCTCGCCTTCAATAACGGTCTGCTCCATCTCAACATCCAGAGTAACCGTGCGGTTAATGGAAACTCGCACATCATTTATTTTTACCGTTTTGTAACCAATCATCATTATGGATACGGAATACATACCTGGAGGTACATTGATAATATTGAATCTTCCATCATTAGATGAAGCTGTACCGTATGGCGTATCATCGATGATAACATTCACTCCAGGAAGAGGATCTCCCGTAGACTGGTCAGTCACGATACCTGTCAGTTTGCCCGTTGTTTGACCGAATGCCAGTGAAGATACTACAACTGCCAGGCTCAATGTGATCGTTCTTATGTGGTGGTACATTGGTATAAAATTTATAGCTAGTTAATAATAAAAAAAACGGGGGAACATTTTTGTTCCCCCGTTTACTGCAAGGTGTTGTTACTTAAGCAGAATCATTTTCCGTGTTTTTATGAATGAACCGGCTTCCAGTTTGTAGAAATAGACACCGGATGAAAGATTCTTTGGATTCCAAAGTATCTTATGATGTCCTACAGGAAGCGTTTCATTCACCAATACATCAACCTGTCTACCAAGCACATTGTATATTCGCAGTTTCACATCCGCTTGTTCCGGAATAGTAAACTGAATGTTTGTTATTGGGTTGAATGGGTTGGGATAATTTTGATGCAAAGCATATGTAAAAGGTATGATTTCGTCACCAACCCCAAGCGAGTCTTCGCCGATCCAGGTGCTTGACCATACTGACGGTGTTTGCCATCAGCGTGATGGCGATTGTGGCTTTTTCAGGGGTTCAATCAGGATTGGCGTTGGTGCTGCCGGCCATGATTTATTCATTATCAAACGGGCTCACCATGCCCAATGCGTCGATTGGTGCCATCAACTCAGTGAAACGTTCTGCGCAGGGCGTGGGGTCAGGGTTGGCCGGGAGTCTTCAAATGCTGCTAGGGTCGCTGATTGCTTCGTCAACCATACTGCTAGGCGCGGCCGATGATGTGCGTATTGGTATTGGCGTAGTTTTGGGCGCGGCGCTGGTCGCGCTTGTCGCCGCCTTACTGTTGCGCGATGATGCGCGACTGGCAGTTAACTGAGCTCCATTAAAGGAGTTTGTTGTCACTGTGTTGACTGATATAGGGAGGATTAAATCCTACACAACCTAACCGCATCTTCCGGAGTGTGTTTTCCATCAATAATCTTTTACGCTCGGAATTCATGATAACCATGGAACTTTTCTACTTGGCACTGACAACGGGTTTGGCGTCGATACTGTGGGTCCCTTAGGTTGTAGCCAGGATTTTCTGTTGGGGCATTGCAGACGCCACAGGCTATTCGACAGATCCACCGGAGCTCCCCGGCTGGGCCCGCTAAGGGCAACGAGCGCACCTTAATCTCCTTGAGAATCTTGCGCCGTTTGCGGCGCTGGTCATGGTG
>CATMBH010000167.1:0-4028 GCA_950063985.1 uncultured Fidelibacterota bacterium | reverse complement strand
GTTTTGGTGATTTATTTCATCTTGGTCAATATAATTATTAGCAACAGAGGTATAATGTTTTTTAAGTAAAACCTGCATTTCACTGGAACCCCTGGATAAGCCTTCTGTTTTTTGCTTGAATGTTTCATCAGTTGTTATAGAGTAATGAAAAAATTGGAACCATTCTTCTCTCTGTGCAGGAGTCAAGCGATAATAGTGGGCATCCAAATTATCAGCAAAACGTACGGTAAACAAGATTGGCTCGAGTTCGACTGATGCTTCCACATATTTTCGCTGAATAATTTCATTTTTTTGTAAATAAACTGTGTTTATAGGTAATACTTCAATACGCGGATGATTAAAATGATTGGGATGATCAGCATTATGAAAGCGAATCGATGAAGTCAGGTCGTTCAAGTATTGTTCTTTATGTTCCCCTAAAAAATCGAAGAGGGTATTGCTCTTTTCTTTCTCTAATATTTCAGCGACCATCCGAGCCCCAATTTCCGCATGGAGAAACTTTGGCAAAGTCGGGTGATCAGCAAGGTCAGGATATCCAATATCGTGCAATAATACTGCTAGTAAGATCAATGTTTTCACTTGTTCAACTGGAATGGTTCCGTATTTATTTGCCGCATACTGACTTATTTCTGGCATTACCTCCAGAATGCGCATGGCAATAGCTACTGTTCGAATATTATGATCAGCACCATGGGATACATACCAAGGGATATTGTCAATATGCTGAGTAGCGAGACGAGCTAACAGTTCTTTAACGAATACAGTCTTAGTTTCATTTTTGCCAGGTAATTCTGCAAATAAGGAAAGAAATTCATTAAACACCCGCCACGTTCCATCAGCAGCAATTTCGCCCAAGGCAGGTGGAATGGGAATATCTGAAAAATCCTCTGTAGAAACATAATATCGTACAACCTCATGCTGTCCATAGACGGATTGACAAAGCAGCAGTGTTAGTAATGCACTGCATGTATAAACTATAAATCTGTATAACATCTTTACATCCTTTCTGGAGAAGAAATACCCAATACCTTTAGACCATTAGCCAGTACAATTTTAGTTGCTGTTATTAAGGCAATGCGTGCTGCAAAAAGATCATTATCATTAGTAATGACTCTGCAGTCAACGTAAAAACGATGAAAGCGCGCAGCAAGATCCTGTAAATAGTTTGCAATATCTTGAGGCTCAAGTTGATTTTGTGCTGTAGCCATGACTTCTGGAAATTGCTCCATGGTTTTTAATAATTCAATTTCAGCAAGATGCGTAAGCAGAGACGGATCATAGTCAGCCATAAAATCTTTTTCTAATCCTTCTCCACGCTTGATAATGTTACTAATTCGTGCGTGGGCGTATTGTAAATAAAATACAGGATTTTTTTCTGATTGGTCTGCAGCCAGATCAAGGTCAAAGTTCAAATGGGAATTCATACTGCGCATAATAAAGAAATATCTAACAACATCACCACCAACATTATTAACCAATTCTTTCAACGTGACAAAATCAGCCTTCCGTGTAGACATCTTAACTTTTTGTCCGTTTTTCAGCAATGTAACAAATTGGTGGATCAGTACATTGAAATGATCGGTTTTATAGCCCAATGCTTTAACTGCAGCAACTACGTCTGGATACGTATCAACATGATCAGAACCAAGTATATCAATGATAAGGTCAAAATCACGTTCAACTTTATTAATATGATAAGCTATATCAGGAAGACGATAAGTAGGTTCACCGGAACTCTTAATCAAAACGCGATCTTGATCCATTCCCAATTCTGTTGTTTTAAACCATGTGGCACCCTCTGCTTCGTAAATAAGGCCTTTGTTCCGTAAATCAGATGTTACTTTTTCAACTGCTCCGGAAGTATAAAAAGTTTTTTCATTGGAAAATTTATTATGATGAATACCGAGGTTTTTTAAAGACTTTTTAATTTCATCAAAAATAGCATCTTCAGCTGATTTACGAAATACACTGTCACCTTTTTCAATATTATTCCCGTGCTCCTCTTGAATTTTTCTGGCAATATCCCTGATATATTCACCCTGATAGCCATCTTCAGGAAATTCACTGGAACCATCCACAATTTCTCTATACCTAGCTTCCACTGAATCACCGAGTATGCGCATCTGGCGGCCAGCATCATTGAAATAGTATTCCCGAGTGACTTTATAGCCATGGTTTTCCAGAATATTGGCTACAGTATCTCCAAGCACAGCATTTCTTCCATGCCCAACAGTCAGTGGACCTGTTGGGTTGGCGCTTACAAATTCTACATTCGCTGTTTTGTTTTTCCCTAATTCTGATTGTCCGTAAGCGTTGCCCGCTTTTATGATTTCACGGATCAAGGATTGATAATAGGAGGGATTAATTTTGAAATTGATAAATCCTGGAGGAGATGGGAAAACATCAGCAATAATTTTTTCATCTTTTTCAAAGTAGCCAATGATTGATTCTGCAATTACCATAGGCGTCTTTTTTGCAGCTTTAGCCATCGCCAATGGCAGGTTTGAAGATAAATCCCCATGTTTTTCATCTTTTGATGAACTAATAACAACGGATCGAGGTGCAAAACCTGCTTTTTGCGCAGCTTCAGTCAGCAGTTTTTGGATATTTTTCTTCAGGTTCATCTTTATATTTTGTTAATGGTGCATCAGTCCAGAGGCTTTCCAGGTTATAATATTCTCTTTCGTGAGTTTTAAAAATATGAACAACAACATCTACATAATCAAGTAAGACCCAATTGAGTTGTTCATATCCTTCAATTCGCCAGGGTTTATGATTTGTGCCTTTGCGGATGCTGTCGGCAATCGCTTTCACTTGCACATCAGTATCCGCAGAACAAAAAACAAAATGATCTGTCATACTTGTAATTCCGCGTACATCAAGTGCAATAACATCTTCAGCTTGTTTTTCAAGTGCAAGATCAGCAATACCCCGGACCAGTGCACTGGCCTCATCTTTGGGCGTTGAAGGGGCGGGTGTCAATGTTATTTTAAGTAATCTACCAGTGGTTTTAACGTGGCAAAATCACTGCCAATGATCACAGTTATATCAACGCTTAATTCCTCGTCCGGGATATGTTTGATGCGCACCTCATCCTGTTCGTTTATCCCAAATGATAGGGCGACTTTTTTCAAACCCTCAAAATTCTCATTTCTCAAAATGAGCATTGTCTGGTCGTAGTTATAATGATCCGCGTTTTCTGATCGTACAACGTCCATTTGTTGTGAGCGTAAATAATCAGAAACTTTTCCAGCTAATCCAGGAACACCACAGCCGTTTAGGATCTCAACTTCAATATCCAGAATCGGCTTCTCATATATTTCAATTGCAAGTTGAGGAGTGTCAGGAAGAGATGGAAACGTGATCTCGATTGGAACACCTGTTTGAATCTGACGGTTTGAAAATGAAAAAATAAAAGCTAACAGCAGTAATGACAGGATGGCGATCGCTGAATTGACCAACATTCCTTTGATATCCCTACGTTTGGCAGGGCGGGATACTTTGGAGCTGAAAAGGAGTTTATTCTTTTTACGGCGTTTTATTCTGGCCAAGTGTTAGTAGCCTATTAAGTGAAGGTGTTGGTTTGGTCTTTGGTAATATGTGGGGTAATTGTTTATTTGAAAACTTAAAAAACTGTTTTCAGATGCTTTATAGTTCAATCCTACTCCATAAAAAACATTCCCTTGATTTTGCATTCCACCCATAGTTGGCTGAACAAGGCTTACTTGCGTATTCAAACTCATTTTTGGAGTTAAAGCCAGAGAAAAAGAATTGGTGTATGCTCCTACACCAACAGACATTCCGCCCATATTCATTATGGACATGGAAAAACTGTGGTTCATTTGAAAGTTTTGAGCATCAAGCAGAGAAGGTATGACAGGACCGCCAGTAATTGATTCCCTGATATTTTGATGGGGTGCATCAGTTCTGAATTGACCAAAGGTGGGAGCGACAAGAGCCAACAGAGTTGATGCTATTATAATTTTGGAAAAAAGTAACTGATTTTTCATGGTGTTAATTTCGCTTTA
>CATMBH010000166.1:0-4042 GCA_950063985.1 uncultured Fidelibacterota bacterium | reverse complement strand
AGGAATAGATTCACTTTCAATTCTGTTGGATGTATCTGCATGGTATTGTGGAAAGAAGCGGGTAAAAGTCAATTCAGCAAACATGGCACATTCTGCACCATTGGCAGCAGCAGTATCTATATTATCCAGACCCCGCTGAATATTTATAGCTTTATCATCAGTGGCGTGCTGTTGAATTAATGCAATTTTCACTGTTAATTAGGTATAAAAGGATTACTTCCCTGTTTTTGGGGACATTCTTCCCAATAGTAACACCAATTGCACAAAATGCTTTCTTTCGCTGGAAACGAATTACCCTGTTTTTCTCGTAAACGAATCTCATCTATTCGTTTTTTCATAGATGCTGTCAACTGCTGCAATTGTTCCCTCGTCCTTTTCGATTTCACTACGATTCCATAGCGTACAAAATGCCACACCAGTGAAACATCCTGCACATCTTCTCGCTGTTGTTCAAGTGCAATCTGATACAGCGCTAATTGACCATCTTTATCAGCCTGATTCTGACTCAAAGCTCGTTTGCCCGTTTTATAATCATGTATTTCGTAATTCCCATGGCCATCATGATCCAAACGGTCCATAATCCCTTTCATGCGGTATGATTCATCACCATCCAGCATGAAATCCATTTCCAATTCAATACCTTCAACTCGTTCTGCAAAGGGTTGATTGTTTCGATAAAATCTGGCAATACAATCTTCTCCTAAATGAAAATAGTCCTCTTTTCTTTCACCGCGTTTTGCGATGGCGATCCGGTCATGCCATTTTCTTTTCCAAATATCTTCATAATGATCAAGAATACTGTCTATAAACGGTAAGCGTCCAGATTGAACTTCACTATAAAGAAATTCCAGTGCTTCGTGTACACGTTTTCCCGTGAAGGCTTCGATGCCTTCATCCGGTTTGCGAATTTTATCTATATAACGGAATTTGAATTGAGCTGGGCATTTTTTATAGGATTCGAGTCCGCTGTAGGAAAAGCGCTTTAGTATACTCACCAAGTACGCCCAAAAATATAAGGTGTCGTCAGGCGATAATCACCGAAGCCGTTCTCATCATAAAAGGTAAAACTGCGGTTGATACGATAATAATACCAGTTTTGGTGAGCATTGCGCTCGCTGTTCATAAATATACGTTCAATATCATCGGGCGGTCCAAAAAGTATGTAGATCATACCCATATCCGTCCGCCAGCCAGGTGTAAAAGATGTAAAATGGTCATTGGCATAACGAACACGTGAATAATATTGGTCCATAAGTTCATTAGTACTCGTTTCCGGTGCTGGGTCCCTGTCTTTCCAGAATTTGTAAAATAATTGCTCTCGATCCTTTTTCTTTACCTTGGAAAGTTCTGAACGTTCATCATTGCTTAATATATAGCGCATTTGATCGATTGCTTCATCCACATCCCGTATATGAGCGGAAATTCCAGGTCTTTTTATTTTTAATTCAATCATTTGCTGTTCAGAGAACCCACCCTGCTCAAGGTCTACAAATAATTTTACCCGCAAGCCCTGTACTTCTTCCACCGGTAAATCCAGCTGAAGAGTGAAATATTCTTCCGAATTTGTGAATGTTGAATCCAGTGCAGAAACGGTTACTTCATCCGCATCCTTTAAAACAAGCTTCAATGTATAGTTGTCTTTTTTAACATTCCCGGAAACATAGACTGGTATAAATGATTGCTGGAAACTGATCTCATTCTGATAACTGGGCATCAGTTTTTTTACGCCCTGCCAGGAGCCTTTATAATGAATCATCACTTGTGGGGGAAACAATATAAAATCATCTTTGTACTTTGATAAATCAACTTTCTTTTCCCGGACTCCCCTGTTGCGTGTATCAATATCCATCACTTCACTCACAACTGTATATTTACCGGGTCCCACATGGAAATCATGCTCAACAAAATACCAGTTTGATTTGCCGACTGTTTCCAAATAATCCGCGGCTTTCAGCGTTTGACTGATGGATTTATGTTCGATTTGTTGACCTTCTTGATCCAAAAGTGAAATACGAGCTTCAAAACTCGATTCAAAACCACCATCTTCTTTGACAAATTGCAAAGCATAACTGGGGATCATTACATGTGTATTGAGTTTTATTTTTCCTTTTTCAGAGGATGCTTGCGGAGCGACCATTAGATGAAACTGTTCAATGTTGGAAACTTTTAAGTCACTCTGATTACGCAGATTTCTTTGACCATTTGCCATATTTAAGGCCATGCAAAAAAGAAATATTGATTTAATAATATTCAATCTTTTGTCCACTTAAATTTTAATAAACCATTGGAAGTCCCCAGCCAAAGATGTTTCTTATCCACTTTCATATCGTGAATCTGACCCAAGAATTCATAGTGATAATCACGAATGAATCTATCTTTTATATCGTAACGAATAAAGCCATCATTAGTTGCCAGGAAAATATATTTCTTAAATCGAGCCAATGCAAATATCTCACGGCCAGCAAAAACAGAGGCGTCAACCAATTCTGACCATGTTTGAGTGTTATAATCAAAACTCCAAACACCTTGTTTTGAACTGACGATTATTTCGTCTTTAAATTGTTCAAGCACTTTGAAACCTGAAAGCACATCTTCGATTCCGGCCATATTGCCAAGCGAACCAATTTGTTTAAAGTTTAGCACCCTTTCATTTGACAAATTTACTACAGTCAAATCGTAATCAGACGCTATCCATAATTGGTTGTCTACAAGTTCAATATCATAGATAAAGATATGATTAAATATTTTTTCAAAACCAATAGGATTACTCCGTTTGCTACTTTGATTGATTCGTGTTAACCCGGAGGATGAGGCAATCCATACAAATTCACTGTCTGCTTCCATATCTGTGATGATCTGCCCGCTAAAACCCCTGGTCTCATCCAACGTCCGCCAGAAATCATCTTTTTCATCATACACGGCAATCATACTATTCCCGCCATACCAGATTTCATCCCCGGCACGTACAGCACAATAATATGGTCCAGCGGTTAGGTTGATATGGTCATCATAACCTATGATTTCCATAATCTCCCTCCGGGGATCAAAATACGTAAAACCAATAGTCTGTTTTGCGAAACGACCGCCAATAATAAAAGCTTTTTTATCCAACATGAACTGCACATCATTATTGCCCAGACCAGCTGTCAATGGTTCTAAAAACTTCAATCGATTGTCACCAACAAAGATAGTCCCATCCGCCAAACCCAAGACTACATCCCCTTCACTCCCTTCATAAAATACTGTTACCCGCAAATTTCTGCCATTGGGACTCACCGCACCACTGCCAACAGCTAACCATCCATCTGACATAGAATATTCATTTACTTTATCTGTTTCAAAGTTCGGAAATTGTGAACTGCTGCTCCAGTGAATATATTCTTCATCCGGAAATGTATATGTACCCAGGAAAATCCCTGAAATATGATCTAGCTTGATATAACCGCTGCTCGTCTGTACCCAAATATAATTTTGTGAAGAACCCAAGCGCGTGATTTTAGTTCGTAATGGCAATCCCCACTCATCAATATTATTAATATACCAATTGCCTTCACGGTTATGGCTGGAATGGATATAATCATCAGCAGTTATCCATAGAGTTCCTGTATGGCGGTCGAAATGCACCGCGGAAATGAAATTACTTTTCAGTCCCTGTGCAGTGGTCAGCGGCTCTTCCAGGTTGTGACCGATTCGTTGAATGCGCACCACACCACCGCTCTCTGTTCCTATATAAATATAGGCAAACCCTTTGGTAATGGAGGTAATCTCTCCAAGTTGCCTATACAAAACCCAATCAAAGGGATCATAGCGATTATCCGGTTGGGAGTTAACGTGACTAATGACAGTCAGTATTAAAAATAAAGTTAGGGATTTATGAAACATTTTACCCATAAAATTGAGAAACGATTTAAATCAGAAAAAGAGAAATCAGGTCCGATGATTATTCAGCATTTCGGTCAACATTTCCAGGTCGATAGGTACTACACCCACTTCTTCACAGACGCGGCCGGCAGCTAAATTTGCCATTGTGGCTGCTTCTTCA
>CATMBH010000165.1:0-4052 GCA_950063985.1 uncultured Fidelibacterota bacterium | reverse complement strand
TTGGCTTATGATGGTGATGGTCGTTTTCTCGTAGCTTGGGAAGATGAACGAGGTGTGGATAATGGTGATCCTGCCTTATCTGGAGGTTTGGATGTTTATGTTCAAATTGTAACAGAAGAAGGCCTTCAATACCAAGCGGGTGGTGTTACTGTAGCCAGTGAATATCACGATCAATCATTACCTCAGTTTCAACATTTGTATTTTAATGATTATGGAGATCCAGTTTGGATGCTGTACTGGATCGATATGCGTAGTTCCGGTAAGGAAGACCTTAAGAATCTTTATGCCCAAGGTATTGAAATTGTAGAATCCGGCATTGAGGATGATTTTGTTCCAACTGAATTCAAGGTATCTGCAGCGTATCCTAACCCATTTAATGGTGCTGTAGCTCTGGATGTCGAGATTTCTGAAGTTGGACCAGTTATATTTTCAATAACCAATATTTTGGGGCAAATGGTATATCAACAGACATTATTACCGACGCGTGCTGGAAAATTTCAGATTATGTGGAATGGAAGAGACCAAATTCAAAAAGGATTACCCAGCGGCATTTATTTTTATTCAGTAAATACAAATGTTAATATAGTTAGCGGTAAATTTACTTACTTAAAGTAATATATTAAGTAAGGCTTGTGCCGTGAAAACTAAATACATTTTCTATGTTCTCTCTATTGGCCTGATTTGGGGTCAAACACTAGATCCTCGATACCATACCCTGGAAGAAATAGAAGCGTTACTGGACTCATTGGACCAGGTCGCGGCCTATGATGATATTTATCATTTGGAAACAATTGGCTATTCCAATCATGAGAATCTTCCAATTAGAGCGGTCAAAATTTCGGATAATGCAGCTGTAAAGGAAGACGAATCTCGAATTCTCTTTATAGGCCAATGCCATGCAGAGGAAATTCTGGGTGTAGAAGCGGTTATTGAATTGATATATTATTTACTCGATCCACCGACAGCGGAAGCACAGCATGTGAATATTCTCCGTCAGAATCTGGAAATATGGATCGTACCCACGTATAACCCTGAAGGGTTGAATGTAGTGCACGCTGGTCTGGATGTGAGTTACCGCAAGAATAAGCACGATTTCAGCCCATCCGGTCCATATCCGAACGGTGTGTTCGACTATGATCCAGCCATCGGCAATGACATCGACGGCGTGGACCTGAACCGCAATTACGATTTCAATTGGGCTTTTGGGGATACTTTTATGCAGCCTGACCCATCAGACTATGCGGCACATTATGATTATTACAGGGGAACAGAACCTTGGTCTGAATCAGAAGTAGCGGCGATCCGAGACCTAGCGCTAGAGAACGATTTTCTCTTTTCGATTGCCTGGCACAGTTCCCGCTCCGGTCGTCTTTCAGAGAAGGTTTTTACATCTTGGAAATGGGAAGAAGCAAAATTTCCACCCGATATACAGGAAATGATTATAATCGGTGATGAGATTGCTAGCCGCATTGTGAAAGAGGATGGTGTAGAAAATTATGAATCGATCTTTGGTGGCAGCCGTAACGGGAAGGCTCACGACTGGTTTTATTCGGCTACTGGCTGTTTTCAGTATTTGATCGAGTGCGGTACGGCCAACCTCCAGCCGGACAGCGTCGAACAGATTGAAGATACCATCGAACGCCTCATGCCGGCGCAGATATACTTACTAGATCGTGCTATTGGATATAATGAGGATGCAGGACAAATCACTGGCATCGTTAGAGATGGAGCTGGAAATGTACTTGAAGATGTCGAAGTTATGGTGGAAGAAAGACATGGGGGAGTGCTGCAACCGCGAAATACAGATGAATTCGGGCGTTTTAGACGAATTTTGAATCCGAGTACGTATAACTTCCGTTTTCGCAAGTTTGGCTATGAGGAAACGGCAATTCAAGCCACTGCTAATAATAGTGCAATATACGATACGGATATACTTTTGACGCCAAAGACCATGTACGAAATCTCATTTATATTAAATGATCTATGGTCAGATGTGCGTGTAAAGTATGATAATGGTATTTTTTCAGGAGAACTTGACGCCAATTTAGCTTTTGAACTACCTGAAGGGGATTGGGATCTGACTGTTTATGTCATGGCTGAAGGTTATGATGTCATGCCTTGGACAAGAAAAATAAATGTGGACCGTGACATGCAGATCATTCCCAATTTTGAGGATTCTAGCCCGATCGAATTGGGTATATCCGATAGTAGCTGGTGGAATCTTATTTCCGGATCATGGATCTTCGATGAAGAAAAACTTTTGACCAATTCCAATTTATTATATAGCAACAATGATTCTTTAGCAGAATCATGGGAATTGGAATCACCCTGGATTGATGTAAGTGGATCCAACCGTATTGTAGTTGAAATGAGTCATCAATACGAAGTGGAATGGGACCATGATTCCATCCAGGTAAGTTTGTTAGACGTTGACGGAGAAATCGCAAGAAGAGTTTGGAAAGACCAAAACTGGAATGAAATGGTCAAAGGTTTTATCTGGGTAAATGACACATCTGGATTTGACTCAATAAAAGTTCAACTTTCATTTGGTCGTGACCAAACCGTGGCTTATCGCGGATGGCAGATTGAGAGCATGAACTTATTTCATGGTTATGAACAGGATCTGTCTATTCAAAGTGGTAGTGGTTTCAGTCCCATTAATCTAGGTAGTGCCAGTTCTGCTTATCCTAATCCGTCCACAGGAATGATTTCTATCGACTTGGAACTGTGGAGGGAACCGCTGAACATAACCGTATATAATCTGCTGGGGCAGGAAGTCTACCGGGAAAATCTAGCAGGAATGTCACCTCAACGACATACCTGGCGATTTGACTTACAGAACCGAAGGGGAATACCGGTAAGTTCAGGTGTCTACTTTATTCGTATTTCAGGACAAAGAAAGGAATTCATTCGCAAGTGCGTATTCTTAAGACCTTAACCATACTTTCATTGTCGTTTCTTTTTGCTGCACAACCATCATTTCGCGGTATGGATCAATCGTCCATATTGAATGGGCCAATTCCCATGGCCTATCGTCATTTTATTTCGGAAGCTTATAATATTCCTTTGAGTCAGCTCAATCCCCAGCGCGGTTCTTATTTGATCATTACACCGGACAATATGGAGCAATATTTGGATGAACTGGTTTCCTTCAAGAAGTCCCAGGGATTTGATGTGGTTGTGAAAACATTGAGCGAAACTGGTTCCACGGCTGAAGAAATAAAAAATGCCATTGATTCAGTGTTAACCGCTGATCCCATGCTGGAATATGTGTTGCTTATTGGCGATGTGGATGGTGTAGCCGCCATGCCATCGTTCTATTATGGTCCGGATAATGATGTGACTGATCAGAAATACACCCATCTGCTGGGAAATGACTTTTTCCCGGATGTTTTCATCGGCCGCTTTTCTGTGGATTCAATTTCTGAATTAGTGGTCATGATCCGCAAGACGATTAATTATCATCGCCAGCCTTTAGACTCGAATCCCGATTGGCTGGACAAAGCATTGATCGTTGCCGGAAACTACAGCAATACCGTACCCATTCCCATTACGCCCAAATGGACATCTTACTGGGTTCGAGATCTATTGCTGGATGAAGGTTATATATCCGTGGACACCGTTTTCTATCCACCCACCCAACAGGGAGCTTCATTGATCCAGAATATTATCAACAGCGGTGTGGGTATTGTGAATTATCGCGGCTGGGGGGATGCCAACGGCTGGCATTATCCTGAATTTCACGTCAGCGATGTGGCCGGGCTCAACAATGGCTGGATGACACCTGTCTTCACCAGCTTTGTCTGTAATTCCAATGATTTTGCCAATAATGTGGATCCTTGTTTGGGGGAAGCATTAATTCGTGCTGGAACACCTTCAAATCCAAAAGGAGGGGTGGCTATTGTTGGTCCCTCTGATCTGCATACTAGTACAAAGTATAACAATGTTATCAACGCCTATATGTTCGACGCTATGCTGGATGATGGCATTGTGGAATTAGGACCGGCAGTCAATGCAGGATTATTTGGTCTAACTCGCGAATTTCCAAACCT
>CATMBH010000164.1:0-4070 GCA_950063985.1 uncultured Fidelibacterota bacterium | reverse complement strand
TTTAATTTTACGCCCCGCTACATAGAAGTGGATGTCCTTGATGAGGGTAATATTGCAATAGCGTATTACTATTTGGTAGGTTCCTACAAAATAAGCGGCGTGGAAAAGAATGATTATCGAACAAGAGTCAGTCAGTTATTGGTTGTAGAAGACGGTCAATGGAAAGTTAAAGCTGGCCACTATACACCACTACATAGCGGAAGTGGTATTCCGGACTAAATAATGGTTTTCTTTAAATAAAAGCCCCGCTAATGCGGGGTTTTTATTTTCTTTCCAGTATTATTTCTATGCCAGGAGTATATTTGTTTTACTGCAAGAATAAAAAAATAAAGAAATACGTATGAAAAGACGCACATTTATAAAATTCACTTCTCTTATCAGTGCAGCAGCATTCCTGCCAAAGTCCCGTTTAATGGGGCAGATGATTAGTGAAAAAAATCCGGTCAATACTCCAATTCCTTTATTGCCCATGCAGGGCAGTCCTTATCGAAAGAATTGTGATTCTCTGGATAATTATAATGATGTTTCTTTTCAAACGATGATAACTGATATTATCCATTACCGAACTCCTGCAAAGTGTCGCGACAGCCTGATGCTGGGAATAAATCCCGAAGATGATATGAAATGAAAGAGTTTTTAGATACAGCACTGAATACTGCCACAGCGAATGGCGCTGACTACGCAGACATTCGTATATCACGGCATAAGAACCAAAGTATCAGGATGCGTGAGAACCGCATTCAGGGCATTTCCAATAGTGAGAGCTATGGCTTTGGAGTTCGCGTACTCGTCGATGGAACCTGGGGGTTTGCTGCCAGTCATAGATTAACAAAAAATAACGTCGCCAACATCACGATGCGGGCAATGGAAATAGCTCGGGCAAATAGAGTTGTACAACGCATTCCGATACATCTGGCTGAAGTGGAGAGCTATGAGGCTCAGTGGAATAGCCCCATTAAAAAAGATCCATTCGAGGTCTCTATAAATGAAAAAATTGATCTGCTGTTAACTGTGAATGCGGAAGCATTAAAGATCAAGGGAGCAAAATATTGTAGTTCTTCAATGCTGTTTATGAATGAGGAAAAACATTTTGCATCCACGGAAGGCAGTGTGATTCATCAAAATTTACATCGTGCCTTCCCGTCGTTTACCGTAACGGCCATTGATTCAGAAAGGGGTGAATTTGAAACACGGACTGTTGATGTATTACCCATGGGACTTGGATATGAGTATGTTGAACAGAGCAACCTGGTTGAGCAGGCACCGAAAATGGCCGAAGAAGCTGTTCGAAAACTCACAGCCAAATCAGTAGAACCAGGCCCCAAGGATCTTATTCTGCACCCCAGCCATTTGTGGCTTACGATACACGAGTCAGTCGGGCATCCCACTGAGCTTGATCGGGCGCTGGGTTACGAAGCAAACTATGCCGGAACCAGTTTTTTAACCGTAGATAAAATGGGAAAACTCAAATTTGGTTCAGATATAGTGAATTTTATTGCGGATAAGACGATCACAGGTGGATTAGCAACATGCGGATACGATGATGATGGAGTGAAAACCACCGAGTGGCATCTGGTAAAAGATGGTATTTTCATTGATTATCAGACGACCAGGGACCAGGTACACTGGGAGAAGTATCAAGCTGCCAGAAAATCTGCCGGGCTCCCGGAAGTCAATCGCTCTTATGGCTGCAGTTATGGGGACAGCTGGAGTTCAATTCCTTTTCAGCGCATGCCCAATATTCATTTAGAACCGGGAAAAGATACCCTTACGCTCGATGATCTTATCGCTGATACCAAAGATGGCATTTATATTGTGGGGGATGCCAGTTATTCCATTGATCAGCAACGCTACAACTTTCAGTTTAGCGGACAGGCCTTCTTTGAAATAAAAAATGGTAAAATTGTCGGCATGCTGAAAGATGTTGCCTACCAGGCGAACACCCAGGAATTTTGGAATTCCTGTGATGCTATATGTGATGAACGATCCTGGGAACTTGGGGGTACTTATTATGATGGTAAAGGTCAGCCGGGTCAGAGTAATGCAGTGAGTCACGGCTGTTCACCGGCCCGTTTCCGTAATGTAAATATTTTAAATACACAAAAGCAGATATGATACTGAGCGAATCTGAATCCAGAAGAATTATAGAACGGGCGCTGTCATTTTCATCTGCCGATGAAATTCGTGTCAACTTATCTGGGGGCCGCTCTGGCAATACACGTTTTGCCCTGAATTCAATAACCACCAGTGGCGATGAAGATACTCTCAATGTCCGGGTGTTAGCTTATTTTGGCAAACAGCACGCTACCGCCAGTGGAACGGAGTTTACAGATGATGCTCTCCAGAAAATTGTGCATACCGCTGAGGAAGCAGCCCTTTTTGCACCAGAAGATCCTGAATATGTGCCCGAACTCCAGCCTCAGGTCTATCTGCCTATTACACCTTATTTCAGCAGCACCGCTGCAGCTACTCCAGAGTTACGGGCTAAAGGTGTGCAATCATCCATCGAACCCTCTATTAATAAAGATCTTATCAGCGCAGGTTTTTTTAGTAACAGACATGGATTTTCTGCTGTAGGCAACAATCACAATCTTTTTGGCTATTACCAGAGTACGAATGCATCGTTCAGTGTTACTACACGAACTCAGGATGGATTAGGGTCAGGCTGGGGTAGTGACAGTGCGCGAAATATTGATCTGGTTGATTACCAGGCAGCCAGCGTGCGCGCGCTTGAAAAAGCTGAAGCCTCCAGCAGCAGTAAAACACTTGAGCCGGGCAACTATCCCGTAATACTGGAACCCCAGGCTGTTTCAGATTTTATGCGCTTTGGGTCGTATGCTTTGAATGCCCGTACCGCTGATGAAGGCAGAAGTTTTTTTTCCAAAGCAGGGGGGGGGAATAAAACTGGTGAAAAAGTGGCAGGCGATAATGTTACCATGCGGAGCGACCCCACACACCCGGAATTGCTGGGTAGTCCTTTCGGGGGTGATGGTCAGCCGGCAAAGAAAAACATCTGGATCAAGAATGGTGTATTAACGCAACTATACTATGGCCGGTATTGGGCTAAAAAACAGGGTAAAGAACCAACTGGTTATCCATCCAATATTATCATTGAAGGGGAACAGGGAACGCTGGATGAGCTGATCAGCAATACTGACCGTGCGGTACTGGTAACCCGTTTTTGGTATATTCGCTTTGTGGATCCACAAAGTCTTCTATTAACTGGTCTTACGAGAGATGGAACATTCTGGGTTGAAAATGGTCGTATCAAACATGCTATAAAAAACTTTCGTTTTAACGAAAGTCCAATGGCTGTTTTTAATAAAATTACGGGTATGTCAGAACCCGTTCGTGTAGGCGGTTCGATGGTACCTGCCATTCGCGCTTCCGAATTCACTTTCTCCAGTTTATCTGACGCTGTGTAGCGCTTATTGGTTTAGATCAAATAATGAACAAGCACCGCCCCTGCGGGGCTTTTCGTTTGTGCAAGTAAGGGTAGAATAACACCATATTCATTTTTAGTTTTTCAAACATTTTTAATGTAATATGACCAGCAGTAGCGTGGATAAATAAAATAAAAAATGGGTCACTATAAAAAAATAATGGTTGCACTTATGGGCGATGGCAGCGAACAGCTTGTTATTGAGCATGCGGTTAATCTTTCAAATGATTTAAAGGCTAAGCTGGTCGTAATACATGTGAATGATCCCCATGCTGGAAAAATGAGTATGATGATGGATAGTCCTAAAAAGGTAACGGCTGACATGATACAGGATCAAATCAAAGATTATGGATATGAAAGTATATTAGGAGAAATTGAATTTATCATTGCAGAAGGTGAAAGGATTTCCAAGACTATAGAACAACACTGCAAAGATTTTAACTTATTAATTGTAGGGCATCGAAAAATGAACGAGTTTAAAGCCAGTATTATGGATTCTGTAGATGAAGGAATTACAAATATCGTGCACTGCCCTGTACTAGTTGTACAAAATTCATAAATTACCGATATACCTTTTTTCACCTATTTTGGAGATTACTCCAACTTTTTCAAGACATCAGAATATTTA
>CATMBH010000163.1:0-4091 GCA_950063985.1 uncultured Fidelibacterota bacterium | reverse complement strand
CAATGTCTGCTGTTTCTTCATCACGAATTTCCCCAATGAGCAATATGTCAGGATCTTGACGCAGAATGGATCGTAACGAAGCAGAAAAGGATAAACCAATACTATCATGAGTCTGTACCTGGTTGATGCCGTCCATTTGATATTCCACGGGATCTTCGACAGTTGTGATATTCGTACCTTCACTTTTAATCTCTTTCAAGGAAGCATATAGGGATGTTGATTTACCGCTTCCTGTAGGACCTGAAACCACAACCATACCATAGGGTTGTGCGATAACACGCTTAAAGATGGAGTACATGTCCTGTTCAAAACCAAGGCTCTTGAGATTAAAAGCAAATCCTGATTTATCCAGCAGACGCATGACGACTTTTTCACCATAGACTGTTGGTAATATGGACACACGCACATCAATCTCACGGTTTGTTGCCTTAATGGTAAAACGGCCATCCTGGGGCAGTCTGCGTTCGGCAATATTTAATTTGGATAGAATTTTAATACGTGTAACCAAACCACTTAAAGATGTGGCCGGCGGTGTCATAATGGTTTGTAAAACACCATCAATCCTGATGCGAACATTGACATTTTTACTTTGCGGTTCAATATGGACGTCTGTAGCCCGTTCCTTGATAGCTTCCTGGAGGATCAGGTTCACCAGTTTTACAATGGGTGCATCTTCAGCCGATACTTTATCTGGTGATAGGTCGACTTCTTCAGCGTCATCTTCGTCACCGGTGATCACTTTGATAACTTCAAAGACTTCTTCCACTTCACCAGATTGACGGATTTTACCATAAAGTTCATCCATGGCCCTCTGGAGTCCAGAAGAACCGGCCACCAGTACATCCGGAGTGAGTTTGGTGAGACGTTTCAGGTTATCAATAGCGACTAGGTCTTCCGGGTCTTCCATGGCAACCTGGATTGTGGAATTGGATTTACCTAACGCCAGGAGGTTATGTTCACGGGCAAAATCTTCAGGGATCAGCTTGACTACTTCCAGATCCGCGTTGAACAAGTTATCCTCTTCTACTGCCTGATAACCTAACTGCATTGCGTATACTGTTACTAAATCATCTTCTGTAATCGCACCGCTGTGCATCAATGCAGCACCTAATTTTTCACCGGACTTTTGCTGATCAGCCAACGCGCGGTTGAGTTGCGATTCATCGATTTTTTCAAGATGAACCAGGATTTCACCGAGCTTCGAAAATTGTGGATTGAACTCAGCCATAATCAGGGACCTTCAGGTGTTCTAACCAGCAAAATATCCAACGGATCACTGGTGATGGATTGAGCAATTAACAGCGTCGCCGTGAGACTGGAAGTGAAATCTTCGTACTGAGCCGGGTCATCTGAACCTACTATCCATGCACATATTCCAATATCATATTCAACAACCCAGACAGCCACTCCATCATCATTCGTCGTACCTACATTGTTAACAATGGGTACTGCAGGAAAATAAATGTTTGCAGCCCCCGGGGCATTCAGGGCAATGGGTGCACCATTAACGGGATTACCATAAAAGTCCTGGAGAGTACCGGGAATGCTGAGTTGGGCAGTTGAAGCACCTAAAGCAGTAAAGTCTACGTATGTAGTTGCTGCACTTAATATCAATGTCCCCGGTACGAAGGTCATTGTTGCTTCACCTTCTTCTTCATTGATACGCACAGAAACTGTGTCTCCATCAGCACCAAAGGTTAAAGCTGTTACGTAACCAATATCTCCGATGGCATCTGTGGAATAAATAATGGTTGTGAAGGCAAGGCCTGAGTATGAATCACCATTTAAATTCGGATTTCCAGTATAACTGACACCTTCCACAAATGCTTCAATAAGTGTATCGGGTGGGATGGGATCAATTGTCCAATATATATAGGTACTGTCTGCCACTGGATTATACCATAAGTCATACACCATCGCTGATGCTTCCGTCTGATAATAGCCGCCGCCAACTGGCATTGTATTCAAAGGATCATATTCAGCTTCAATATTTGCAGGCGGGCCGGTCGCAATTGTTACTGGAATCGCCGTAGCAGATATTGATACAGAGTCATACATGAGTACAGCTGTTACCCTAATAGGGCCGGGAGCCGCACCGCTATTCAATGAAACACAGGCTTCTCCATTTGCAGTATAAGCAGAATCGATAATACCGGCGTTATTCAGATTTGCACCTTCTGGAAAATATGGGCCAAGTGTGAAAGTTACGAGATAGGGTGTCTGTACCAGCACACCATTTTCATCATATACACGGGCACAGATATCGGTGGATTCGGATCCACCGCCGCCCACAACCATAATTTCACCTGGGTGTGATGAAGGTATTTGAATATATGCAGGAATACCTGATGATGTATCCCTGATGGTGATCTGCACAGAATCTATCACAAGACCAAAGACCGGATGCTGATAACGGGCAGACACTGTAGAAACTCCTATTTCATTAGGATCTCCTGTATCAGAAAATTCAACTTCTGCATTACCTGTACTATCGGTTAATTTGCTCAATTCACTCAAATAGCCATTTGTACTTTCAAAATATAATTCAACATTCGATATAGGATTACCATATTGACGTGAATTGATGCGGGCAGAAAGCTCAGCCTTGGTAATACCGTCATCGAGCTTAATGGCATTCGTATTCGTAGAAAGATTCAATTGATAAGGCCACAATTCTACAGCGCTGGTATCGAAAACACCAAAACGAACTGAGGCTTCGAAGTCAGTTCCGCCTTTTGTATACAGAGCAGTGACTTCTACTCCTTCATACGTCGGCGTTGTACCATTATCAAAAGCAGCCACATTTCCATCTGAAAATTGCACAACGGCTAAACCATCATTATTTGTTTTAGGAGTACTCGTGTCAAAGCTGCCTATATCACTGCCTGAAACCTTAGCAGAAAATGTAATCATTTCATCTTTTTGCGGTTGATCCAGTGAATCCAATAATACTGCTATTATATATGTTGTAACTAGTGGACCTTGAATATCTTCGCCCACAGCAACAGCATTGTTATTACTGTCAAAACCATAGGATTGTGCAGTTACTGATATTTTATAAGCACCCGAAGTCGTCGCTTCATTTTCATCAGAGTTTGCAGGTTGCCTATCATCACAACTAACAATGAATAAACCAGTTACAACAACTATTATGTTAAATATTTTCTTCATTTTATTTCGCATCAGCATCTCCTCTATCTGATATTTCTACAGTTGGACGATCCCATTGAGATTTCCTTGTTTTTTTATGATAGTAATATGTTCTACCACTATCATCTGTTGTTTTTACCCAACCAGGGAGCAGTCTTTCTTCTCCATCACTTAAAGGGTTGATAATAGAATTTTCAAATTCGATCATTTCATCTGTTTTCATAATTCCAGCTATTCCCGCTTTCAATACAGTGGGTGTAATCTGAATAATAAGATCTGTTTTCTTTTCAACGACGTCACTGCTCGTAAACAGTTTTTTACCCAGAAACGGAATTTTATTCAAGTAGGGGACTTTATATTCGGTATTTTTCATATCCCTGCTGATCAAACCGCCAATAATAATGGTTTCGCCGTCTTTTACCCGAATCGTTGTAGACGATGTACGCTTTTTTACGCGGGGAATATTTTTGTCGGGACCGATGAATTCAAAGATAGAGGATACTTCCGGCATGACATGCACAGTAATATCTCCGTCTACATTAACTTTGGGCAAAACATGAAGCTTAATACCCACTTCTTCCTTCTGAACTTGTACCTGTCCGCCGACACCGCCAGAACTCAAGATATATGGCACCACATCCACCATTTCGATGTAGGCTTTACGGCCGTTTAACGTCACTAGTTTTGAGTCTGCGAGAATTTCCGCTTTATTGTGTTTAATCAGAAAATCGAGTGTAACATCAAAAGCTGTCATCTGCCGGCTGAACTGGGTAGGGAAAAGGTTCTGATCATCTTTATTATTCCAATACATACGATTGTAAATCATGTTTTCAGGAAGTGTCTCAAATGGAAGAGCGCCATAGTCTTCAATGACACCCGTTCCGGTTTCATTTTGCTGCTGTGCCAGGCCGGGCACCACACTTCCGGCTCCGCTAACGCCT
>CATMBH010000162.1:0-4109 GCA_950063985.1 uncultured Fidelibacterota bacterium | reverse complement strand
CAAAGTCCATACAGCGAAGGCATTGCCAGCGCAGGCGGAAATGTGTACTGGCTGTTTGATGGTTTTCATAATGCCATCTGTAAATATGATTTTGGAGTTCCTCATCAGCAAGGAGGTGATGACCATTCCGATGGCCGTGTCTGGCGTCATTCTGATTTGTCTGTTGATAGGCAACCTGGTTTATCCAGCCATATGGAAATTGATCCTGTTTCCGGTTGGCTATACATAGCAGACACCGGCAATGAACGCATTCTTCGTATGGATCCGAATTCGGGGTCAATTGCACAGAATCTTAGTCCCTATGGTGAACCGCTGGCAGGCTATTGGCTCATGTCCGGAACGGACTGGAATGTTGTAGCAGATTCAGGCTTGACAAATCCCACAGGGTTGGATATTTATGAAGACAGGCTGTTGGTCAGTGATTATGCCAATGGCGATATCATTGTTTATGATATATCCCAGGATCCGGTTGTTGAATTAGGCCGGATTGCTACAGGGTTAAGCAATGAGATCATGGGGCTGAAAGTCAGCCCGGAAGGAGATATCTGGTATGTTTGCTCCAACGCCAATGAACTCTATCAAATAACGGTTACGGTTATATTGGTGGGGGATGTGAATGGTGACGGCCTTTATACCATAATGGATGTTGTACTTTGTGCACAATATGTCATGGGCTTGTCAGAAATGGATGAAGATGAATTATACCGCAGTGACGTAAACTATGATGGGGACATAGACGTTTTAGATGTGTTACTCATTGTTGATCTGGTTATAAATTAAACAATGAAGACATTATTTAACGTGGAAATGGAATAAATTAGAATGCAAGAACAGGAAATCGGCTATATTTCCAATTATTTTGGTAATATAGCAGTCGTTATCATTGAAATGACAAATGGGACCCTGGAAACAGGTGATACTGTCCATTTCAAAGGACATACAACAGATTTTACGACCACGGTTGCTTCTATGCAGATCGAACACGAACAAGTTGAAAAAGTGAAAAAGAACGACAGTGTAGGTCTTAAAGTCAGTGAGAGAGTGCGCAAGACAGATAAGGTATATAAAGTTATCGATCAATGATTGATGTCATGCTGATTCATTTCAGCATACTTTGTGTTATTTTATTACTTAATCTATTGGCCTTACTGCTTACAATTAGAATAACAACTATTCAAATCTGGCCCCCGCCATCCAGCCGGTCCTGGCAATTTTGGTTTACTTGGATTTCATTTACATATTTTATGTTAGGTATCCCTGTTCTAGGTATTCTCGATTATGGTACTTTAGGATTGAGTGGTCTGCAAAGATTTATAAGTGCTGGAATATTATTCTTAATTGCTTTTCCTATTGGCATTTCAGCGATTTACCAATTGAGTTTTAAGCAAACATTGGGACTCCGAGGGAAATTCATTACCGCTGGTGTATATAGATTTACCCGCAATCCTCAATACGTAACCCATATATTATTAATAGCAGCTGTTGTCCTGTTGACCAATTCAGCTCTGGCTCTGTATATAGGTATTCCATATGCGCTTTGGTTTATCTTGGCGCCATTTAGTGAAGAACCGTGGCTCAGGGACCAATTTGGCGCAGCATACTCATCCTACTGCCGCCAGACACCTCGATTTATTGGTCTGTCGAAAAAAGAAAGGAATTTATAATTATGAATGACAATAAAGCTGATAACGCCGGCGTTATTACCATCCCGCCGTTTATTTATATCATCGGCCTGATAGCAGGTCTTTTAATCCACTATTTTTACCCCAGAGACTTTCTGCCGGAAGCTATAGCAATCTGGATCGGTGTCCCCTTGATACTGGTAGCTTTTCCCATTGCCGTTATGGCTTTTAAAACGTTTAAACAGGCAGAGAACGACCCGGATGTGCGCACACCCACTACTACGATTGTAACTGTTGGAGTGTATCGTTTGTCGCGCAATCCCATGTATCTTTCGTTGGCAATACTCTATCTGGGTATTTCCTGCTGGGTGAATTCCCTATGGTGTTTATTACTCGTGCTCCCTGTGCTGATTGTTGTGCATGAGGGTGTTATCAAACGGGAAGAAAAATATTTAGAGAAGAAATTTGGCGATGCATACCTACAGTACAAGTCCAAAGTACGGCGCTGGATTTAACGAGACTTTAAAATTTTCAAAAAGCTGTGCTTAAACAAACACAATTAATATTGATAATCAATATTGTCGGTGGTGTATTGGTGCTGGGAGGTTATGCATGGGGCTTAATTACCCATCCGTACATCCGAGACAGCATTTGGGGTGGTATCCCGGAAAGCTGGAAACCATATTATACAATTTCGATGTTTTTTGCAGCAGCAGGCTATTTGACATTACTCTATTATCTTACCTTTGCTGAGGGGCAAACCATTAAGCCGTTGCATGGTAAGTATGGCATGGAATTTTTCATTTTTCTTTATACCATTTATCTCATACTGGCAGCTCTGTGGATGCCCAGTACATTTAAAGTGCTTGAATCTGGAAATTCAAATTGGTGGTTTTTAGTGCAATTTTCTTTATGGGGGGTGGCCCTGTCTACTCTTTTGATGACGTTAGGGTTGTTCATGGCAGATAACATCTCCAATCCATCTTTGCATAAATGGGCTACATTGGGTTCAGTTTATGTCACTTTCCATTGCCTGGTTCTGGATGCCTGGCTGTGGACAGGTAAATTTCCACAATGATATAATTATTTCACCGTAAAAAACTCCTTTCCATGTAAAACAGAGCTACCGGACTATTATCTTGTTACTTGATTAATAAGTTTTTACATTAAATCAATTGTAAGTAAGAACAATAATTCTATGGAGATATAATTTCAGAATGAACCAAGATAAACGTTCTGGATATACTTCTTTGTTGGTAAAGCAAATTGATAATAGCAGTCAAACTCCTCACCAACTTGAACCGATATCTAACCTCCCGACTCTAACTTTAAAACTTTATCCAACCATCCTCAAATTCTCATTTGTATCAATGATAACAGTTGGGGTTATTTTATCTTCATTGATCTTGCCTTCAAAACTGGCAGCTATTCCCGCTTTTGCCCGCAAGCATGGTAAACCCTGCCAGACCTGTCACGTATCTGAACCCAAACTCAATGCCTTCGGAGAACTGTTTCGCGCCAATGGCTACCAGCTTCCGGGTACCATAGAAGACACCCCCCCCTGGTCCATGCGCCAAATCGTTATGGCCGCCATGCTCCACGAAATGGTCGTTGACCGTAAAATTGAAAGCAAAATGCGTGCAGTACCGCCGCCGGGCTTACCTTCCGGAGGTGAATACCATGTACGTTCATTCCGTAATGCCGGTGGGCATGTTTGGTTTGGCGGGACATTTGGTAAAAATCTTTCTTTTATGACATCCTTGGGTGTAGAACAGGAATTCAGTGTAAAATCGGGACGGTTCAGTTCGGAGTCACACGCCCACTGGGATTTCGCCTTTTTTCAGTACAATAACATCTTCAATTCCGGCACCGGTATGGCTAATATTAAGTTTGGTTCGTTTGAACTGGAATTACCCTATTCAGAATTGCGCCGCTTGAGTTCCGCCCTTGCTCCCTATGAAGTCTATCGTATTAAAGGAGTGAAAGGATCATTCCGCCTGGATGCACCCCAGGTGGGAGTGTCGTTTAATGGACTGAAAATGTTTGGGGTAAACTCATTGCGCTATGAAGTGGCAGTAGTAAACGGCACCAACGGAAATTTTGATACAAATGTAGAGTTTGACTATTATACCCGTTTAGCTTATTCTCGACTTTTCGACGGGATGATTAAGCAATTCAGGATTGGCGGGCTTTATTATATGGGTGCTCAAAATTTGCGTGATTTATCCGGTAATCCCTATCCAACGGCAGATATACTTGCTTATTGGGATGAATTAGACAATATTAATGTTCATGTAAATCAGGACTTGAGCAAATTTTATCGCTGGGGTATTGATGTTACCCTGGATCTGGAATTACTCGGTTTTCCTATCAACCTCTATTCCCAATATCTCGTAGGGCATGATGATGATATTGATATGACCAACCTGAATATGCCCTATTTCGGAGCAGGCGACAGCGGCGGCGGACATGGCGACCATCAGAAAA
>CATMBH010000161.1:0-4110 GCA_950063985.1 uncultured Fidelibacterota bacterium | reverse complement strand
AGTTGAAAACTATATTTTAAATACAATCAGTAAAACAGGCAGGAATCACCAGGAGCATGGTAAAGCCCTTGATCGTACGGCTGAAATGATCACCCTGGGTGATATCACACCATCCTTTACCACTACATCCCCCATCTGGGATCCGGAAGGATCGCGAATCTATTACGGGTTAGCCAATGAAGGGCGCCAGCATATTGTTGCGGCGGATCTATCTACGGGAAAAAATAAAGTTGTATGTGACGCGGATGCTGTCGCTTGTTCCTGGTCAATGGATTCATCGTGTACAACCCTGGTTTATAATGGAGCCAGTTTAGCTTCCCCGGATGAGTTATATACTCTTGATCTAAAAAACGGGGCTACCAAACAGATTACCCATTTCAACCGGTCATATATAAATACCAGGAAATACAATATTGCTGAAGAGATAGAATTTAAAAATGGCCGCCAGAAATTGATGGGCTGGCTGGTAAAACCACCGAATTTCAATTCTAAAAAGAAATACCCGTTCATATTGAACATCCATGGCGGACCCCGCGCTCAGTACGGCCGTACGTTTTATCATGAAATGTACGTTTTGGCCCAGGCCGGGTACGTGGTTCTGTACACAAATCCTCGGGGCAGCCAGGGGTACGGCAAGAAATTTGCCAAAGCTATAGAAGGTAAATGGGCGGAGCCGGCAATGAGTGACCTCATGGCAGCAGTGGATCATGCAATTTCGATGGGCTATGTTGATAAAAACAGATTAGGAGTAACAGGCGGCAGTTATGGAGGTTATATGACAAACTGGATAGTCACACATACGGATCGTTTCAAAGCAGCTGTGACCCAGCGCTGTGTTTCAGATTTATCCAGCATGTTCGGCAATTCGGATATCGGCTGGGATATTGCCTGGGAATTTGGTGGTGCTCCATGGGAGAACAGGGATGCCTATATTAAATGGTCACCCATAACCTTTATTGAAAAATGCACCACACCCCTGCTTATTATTCATAGCGAATTTGACCTGCGCTGTAATATTGAACAGGGAGATCAAATGTTCACAGCATTGAAATATTTAAAACGTGATGTTGAATACGTTCGTTTTCCTGAAGAGCCTCATGGTTTGTCCAGACATGGCCGTCCCGATCGAAGAGAAGCTAGATTGAAATTCATGGTGGACTGGTTCAATAAATATTTAAAATAGCTCTATGATCAGTATTGATGATTGCAAGTTTAGCATAAATGCGAACACACCAGTATCAGTTTTATGGGTGATTTGTACAAAGATGGTGAAGTGGTGGCTGTGGCTCATGCATATCAGCGGGGGACTGGCTGGCATAAGCAATACCCGGAAAAATTTAATACCAGGTAAAAGATGATCAGGATTCTGATGGACTCTTTCAGAATGACAGTTGTGTTGTCATACTGAGCGGCGCCTGGAGGCTTTCCTGTTGGCGGAAGGGCATAAAACCGCCAGCAAAGAATAAGACCGATAACAAATAATCAAAGGATAGAAAAACATTAACATATCTTTGTTATTTTTAAGGCAGATTTTTAACAAAAGATGAAGTTATGGGCATTATGAGAAAACAAGGGAGTCGTTTGGTTTGAATAAACTCATGGATCAAAATATAGTCCTGGACAAGGACGCACACGAATACAGTTTACTATCCCAGCCGGATCTTGTATTCACCAGTGTAACCACTTTCATAAACCAGTTTTTTAAAGGCTTTGACTCAGAAAAAATTGCCACGAATCTTGTAAAAACGAACCCCAGGTATGCCGACCGCACGGTTGAGTCACTGATAGCAGAGTGGGCTGCTGCCGGGCAACACGGTACGGATGTACATGATGAGATTGAGAACTGGATTAAAAATGGTGTGGTACCCGGGGAAGCCAAAGCGGCTGCAGGCGTGAGTTGGCTGAATAATTACCAAAAGAAATCTGATATCCAGATCCTGTCAGAAGTGATCATCTACAGTGCCGAACTGAATATTGCCGGTACAGTGGATATTTTGGCCCTGGACAAAACAACCGGTGTGTACGAACTCATCGACTGGAAAACGTCGAAAAGGATTAATACTTCATCTTATGGCAATAAAAAGGGCACCAGCAGCGTTACGCAGGATGTGCCGGACTGCAATTTTTACCACTATGCGCTGCAGCTGTCGCTTTACAGGTATTTACTGGAAGAATCCTACGGTATCCAGATCAATAATCAAATCATTGCTCATCTGCAGGATAAGGGTGCCCGGAGTCTCGTGGCTCCATATATGCGCGGCCATATTGTGGCCATGTTAAACAATTAAAAGGAATAGGTATGGCTTACATTAATTCAATCAAAAAAGATGGTGAAAATATCATTTTGTATAAATGCAGTGAACCTGTACCCGAACTGCTGTTGTCAGTTGAAGATTGCATTACGATTGGATTTTTAGACACTGAGACTACGGGGTTAGATAGGCTGAATGATAAAGTTATTGAACTGGCCTTGAAGGTTGTGAAATTTGAAGAAGGATCAGGTAAAATAGTTTCGATCGACCATGAATACGAATCGTTTAATGATCCTGCCGAACATATTGATGAAGAAATAACCCTGCTTACGGGTATCACTGATGAAATGGTGAAAGACAAGGCAATAGATTGGTCCAGGGTGGATGCTATCCTGGAAGCAGCAGATATTATTGTATCCCATAACGCCAGCTTTGACCGCGCATTCATGGATCGGTATTCATCTATTTCACCAGATTCAGTTTGGGCATGCACTATTGATGATATTGATTGGCTGGCACGGGGCTTCACCAATACAAAGCAGGAGCTGCTGTGTCACTGGCACGGCTTCTATTTTGAAGCCCACAGGGCCATGAATGATGTGAATGCGCTTATTCACCTCGTAACACACCAGCACTATAACGGCAACCGGCCTGTACTGGAATTGATTGAAAATGCCCGCAAGCCATTATATGTGATCCATGCAACGAATTTTCCATACCATGAAGTCAAGAAGGATAAGATTAAAGCCAATGGCTATCAATGGAATGGCGTGAATAAGGTTTGGTTTAAAAGAATAAATTTCGTTGATCTGGAAAGTGAAAAGGATTGGTTAACCAGTATTATCTATGATACCCATTTCCTGGGTGAGGTAGAAGAGATCAACCTGGTTGATAAATATAAGATATGATAACACTTTTTAAAAACCAATGTAATTTGCTGCGATTATTACCAGCAAAAGAGTAAATATAAGCATGCGTAAAACACAGCCAATTAGTATTGCTGATTTATATAGGTTCAAGATACCCCTTGAGCCCAGCGTAAGTCCAGATGGTAAGCGGGTTGTCTTTACTGTGGAACGGATGCATAAACAGGATAAGACCTACTATACCAATTTGTATATGACGGGTACAAACGGCCGTGGTTTAAAACAGTTGACATTTGGTAAGCGCAATGACCATTCCCCCATTTGGTCACCAGATGGTGAGCAAATTGCCTTTATCAGCAAACGTGAAACAGCCAGCCAAATTTGGATACTGGCCATGGATGGTGGTGAAGCTAGACCCTTAACCAAACTACCCAGAGGAGCCGTGAGTAATGCGCAATGGTCACCCCATGGTAAAAAACTCGTATTTTTATTTCACCCTTTGGGCAAAGAAGTAAAGGTGGATAAACAGGGTAAGGAAGAAACCCCGGTTTATCGTCATATTAAGGAGATTTGGTACCGCTTTGACGGGCAAGGCTACTTTGATAGTGAAAACACTCATGTATGGCTTGCCAATGCAAAAACCGGAGCCGCAAAACAGCTGGTTAAAGGTGATTATGAGGATATGTTCCCCTGCTGGTCTCCTGATGGTAAAGAGATTGTATTTCTTTCACTAAGAGAAAAAGACTGGCGATTACGTACTGAAGAGCAGGATATTTTCCGAGTATCAGTGAGTAACGGCAGGATGAAAAAAGTTCCATCACCTTCAGGCCCGAAGTTTGGCGGTCTTTCATATTCGTCGGATGGCAAAACATTAGCATACATTGGCCATGATAAACCCTATCAAGAGGGCTGGGGAGTTGAAAACTATATTTTAAATACAATCAGTAAAACAGGCAGGAATCACCAGGAGCATGGTAAAGCCCTTGATCGTA
>CATMBH010000160.1:0-4165 GCA_950063985.1 uncultured Fidelibacterota bacterium | reverse complement strand
GCACCAACAGCAGAAAGGATTCTATGGTAGCAACTTCAAGGTAAAAAGTTTAAAGGACTTAAATTTCGCCGGCAGTACAGCGTTGACCGCTATTCTGTGGATTTTTACTGTGCGAGTTTGAGATTGGCAATCGAATTGGATGGTGAGAATCATCTTGATCATTATCAACAGAAGAAAGATAAAGATCGGCAGGAAGCCATTGAAAATTTGGGAATTAAAATTATCCGGTTTTGGAATACAGATATTTTTAACAATCTGGAAGGTGTACTCATACATTTGGATGAATACACCGGAGAGTTAATTTGAAAAAAATAAAAAATACTCATTATTTTGACCACCCCTAGCCTCTCCTTATATAAAGAGGGGGGGATTAAAGGGGTGGTCTAATAAGAGAAATGATGAAAACAAACCCCAATTACTATTAAAGTGAAAACAAAAATCACATGAAAAAAACACTTATAATTTTTTTACTGTCGTTGCCACTGATAGCTGGTACCGTTGAAGGCGTGGGCTACGGCCTTACCAAAGATGCCGCCATCGAGCAGGCTAAACGGGACGCGGTGGAAGTGGGACTTGGGGCTTACATCTCATCAGAAACAGTTGTGACCGCCACCACCTTGACAGATAATATTTATTCCAAGGCCCAGGGCTTTGTAAAAACATTCAAGGTGGTCAGCGAGAGCAAGGGGCCCGACGGCAACTGGGAAGTGACCATTTCCGCAGAAGTGACCGCTATCCTGGATGAAGTGATGCAGGATGAAGCAGCGCTCCAGACATTGTTGAGCTCCATGAATCGCCCCCGGATAATCTTTCTTGTCCGGGAACAAAACCTGATCGATAATGTGCCCACCGATTTTGCCGAGACCAAACTATTGAGCCAGTTCGTCAATAAAGGGTTTGATGTGGTAGACCGGCAGCTGGTCCAGGCCCTGAAAGGTGAGCCGGACTATGAAGACGCCTTATCGGGTAATGTTGCTGCGGCGGCCAAGGTGGCCAGCCAGCTGGGAGCGGATATCATTGTGATCGGCACAGCAAAGATCTCATCCGGCGGACTATTCTACGGCATGACATCGGGCCAGGCGGATATTAACGGGAAAATTGTGCGGGTGGATACGGGTGAGATCCTGGCAGTGGTACCCAATGCCCACGGGAAGAAACCGCATATTTCGCCCACAACCGCCGGCGTGAATGCCATGAATGATGCCGCAGGCAAACTTGGAACAGAAATTATTCGTCAATTGATCCAGAAATGGAGTACCCAACAATCCAATTTTATTAAAGTTTATATTGTGTTGAAAAATGCAGATTTTATGACTTACATGGGATTCGAAACATTCCTGAAAGCTCAGACGGTCAATGGGATTCGCAATGCTTATTCCAAAAGTTTGAATGAAGGTATGGCTGAATACGAAGTAGAATTTGAAGGAAAAGCCATGGATCTGGCTATGGGCTTGAGTCAAACACAACCTGATGGTTTTAACATTAAGGTAACCGGCATTGTCGGCAACCGCATCACTGCAGAAGTGGCACAATAAAGGAGTCAGCCATGAAACAAAGTCTAATTATCGCTTTTTGTATTACCGCTTTATTCGCCCAGGATAATTTTATTGGGGATGTCTTTGATCGTGGAAAAATTGATTATGGGAATCGAACCATTCAGGCCACAGGGATCGGGTTTATTCCGTCAAACGTTATTAATGCAGGCCAAGCCCGGCGCTCGGCCATGCGCATTGCCAAACAGGATGCACTGCGACAACTCATCGAAATTGTAAATGGTGTCAATGTCACATCAGAGACCACCATTTCCGGCGCCATGTTTGACGATATGATCAAAACCCAAGTCCAGGGCGCCATCCGCG
This sequence comes from uncultured Fidelibacterota bacterium, assembly GCA_950063985.1. Classification (GTDB taxonomy): domain Bacteria; phylum Fidelibacterota; class Marinisomatia; order Marinisomatales; family TCS55; genus UBA2126. Next base: position 2,306 of record CATMBH010000160.1, on the reverse strand, counting down.
GTGCAAGACAAGTGGGCGAAACACGATACTTAAGCGACACATCGGTGGAGGTGACCTACGAGGTGAGCATGAATGATATTTCCCGGGTGCTTTTGCCCATGGCAGAAAGCGCACCCACTTTAATCTATGATGCGGTGAACGTTCCTGCTTCTGAAGCATCTACATCTTCGACAATACAAGAATCGGTATCATCCACACCAACATCCGGAGGCGTTACCGGCGTAATCATCGATGCCACAGGACTGGGCTTGCGCCCGGCCATGTCACCCCGAATTTTGAATCAGGGCGGATCGGTACTTTATGGACCAGGTCACTACAGCCGGGATTATGCCGCAACCAACGGTGTGGTTGGCTACGCTAAATCATTATCCCAAGCCAAGAGTGACCCCAGAGTTCAGGGCAATCCACTGGTCTTGCGGGCGTCATCTGCTTCGGGATCAGCCAGCGCTGATGTTATTATCAGTAATGCTGATGCGGGTAGACTGACGGTGGCCGACGGGTCAGCAGGACTATTGAAAAATTGTCGTGTGATGTTTGTCTTAGACTGATTAATATTGACTTAACAACAAGGAAAAGCAGGCGTTATGATTAAACGATTATTACCGATTATTATTTATACAGCATTTGTTATGGGGCAAGAAGTTGAAGTGGTCGTCATCCCGGGCGACACCACCAAAGATCCTGGCCTGAAGATTGGTGATATTGCACCCTCCTGGGCGTTGATGTCCGCCCCGGGTAAATTCGAGTTCTTAAAGACCTGGACCGAAGAGAAAGGAAAAAAACTTCGCAAACCCGTGACCCAGCCGGACCGGTATGTGGTACTGCTGAGTTTTTTTGCTACCTGGTGCAAGCCCTGCATGAAAGAACTCCCCCACCTGGAAAATCTTTATCAAAAATATAAAGATGAAAAAATAAAGTTTTTTCTCATTGATATCACGGAAGCCACCCGCACCGTTAAGGGCCTGGAAGACTCGCCCAAGGCGGGCCCCTTCTTATTAAATAAAGGGATCACTATGCCCATTCTATATGATTCCCGTGGTATCGCGAAAGAACGCTATGGCGCCAAAACACTACCGCGCCTTTATGTGGTGGACAAGTACCGCACCATCCAACTGGCGAAGACAGGATTTGATGCAGATGAGGATTTTGAAGGTGAGTTAGCAGCCGTGATCGACCGTCTTTTAGCAGAAGAATAAAGTTAGTTAAGAAAGACGGGTATCCGTTGTATTGTGTTAAGCGAGGGAAATAATATTATTATATAGTGGTGGCTGCTGCTCTTGAAGCAGTCACACCGTATAATGTAAGAATTGGGCTGCAATAACCAAAATTGTTTTACACATGAACCCAGAATAAGAATAGCGAAGAAACAAACAATGCCAGGATCATCGAAAACTAAAGTATGAGTCAATGAAATCTAATTTCATCTATAGAGCTGTATCTTTTTTTCTGCTGAGCCAGATTGGTTTAGCCCAGAATAATTCTCTCAGCTTTGATGGAGACGGGGACTATGTATCCATTGGCGCAGAGTCTGTAGGCAAGCCCTGTACCGCGGAGTTCTGGGTAAAACGAAGGTCTGATGCAAATTTCCAGGTTCTTTTAGAAAAAAGTAATTTCTCCTTGCGGCTGGAACAGTGGGCCGCATCCAATAAGGTAGGCTATACAAAAGCATCAACCTATGATACCCACTTCAACTATGTAGCGCCGGAAGAAGAATGGGTTCACCTGGCGGTTGTTGCAACCACAGACTCGGTCACCCTGTTTGTAAATGGGGCATACTATACTAAGAACAATCAAACCACAGGTGTTAGTATTCCCCTAATTACGATCGGGAAAAACAGTGTAAACACTCTAAATGCAACCCTGGATGAGCTGCGGGTGTGGAATGTTGCCCGTACAGAATCACAGATTTCAAGCAGCATGTCAACGGAACTGAACGGAAATGAGAGTGGATTAGTGGCCTACTACAAAATGAATAGCGGTAGCGGCACTTTTTTAACGGATCACAGCGGCAACGGGAACCATGGGACTATTTCCGGAGCCACCTGGAGCAGCGATGTCCCTGAAAACCTGGCATCTACTAATGATCTTAGCGGCATCTACAGCATCGGTACAGGCGGAGATTATACTACTTTTTCTTCTGCAGCAAGCGCCCTGAACAGCTACGGCATCAGCGGTCCTGTCACATTCAATGTGCTGAACGGCACCTATGATGGTGATTTCAGTTTGAACAGTATTACTGGCACCAGCGAGGCCAATACAATTACCTTTCAATCTTATTCGGGTAATGCAGGTGATGTTATCTTAAC
>CATMBH010000159.1:0-4166 GCA_950063985.1 uncultured Fidelibacterota bacterium | reverse complement strand
GATTATAATTATGATCTCCTGGCAATAGATGCTGATTTTAAAACACCAGGAAGATCCGTTGGCTTACATGGGTTTAAACGGAGTTATGCAGGCAGGGAGGGTCAGTTTTTTCACCCGAAGGGAAATACATCTCCGCTGCAACAAACTTATAAAGTGGATTATAGGTCAGAAAATAAAGGATGGTTAATTGACGCTTCAACTGCACGGCTGGTAACAGAATCAGGTTTGCCAGATTCAGGAGCAGTGAATGGTCTGCTGGAAGACGAAATTTTGACCGCTGGAATCATTACAAGATCGCCCGGGGAAAAGCTGCAATGGACATCTCACCTGACCTTATTCCAGCAATGGCGCCGTATAGATGCCTCATGGTATGGAGACAGGAAAAAACAATTCATAAGCCGGAAGATGTGGAAACAAGAATTGGATGGTTTTAATATTGAAGGATTTTCCACGTCCTTGGGAATGGATTTAAATACGCAGTCCATCAGCAAGACGGATACGGTCCAAAGGGATATAGACTGGGCTGTGACTTACGCAAGAGTAAAATGGAAAGGGATTAATGCCTCCTTCGGTGGATCGTATTTTTCCAGTGATGAAACATACAGGAATATTTCAGTCGAATATTCTAATTCATGGAAATTCTTATCTATCAATACAGAATTCAGTGAACAATATAGACCAACTCACATTCACATCTGGGAAGCAAATCATAATGACCTGATCGAGAGATTTATTAGAGGTGTTTTGTCCATAAACGCGGAATTCAAAAATGTAAAGACAGGAATAAATTATTTTAATGGTGTGAGTAAAATTAACAGTGTTGAACGTGGTGATTATTCCACAGTTGAATTATTCAACCAATTGGTTTTATATAAACAACTGTCATTTAAAGGATCATATTCTTTACAAAAAGGGAATTTTTACTTATCGGATGAAATCGGTAAAAAAATACAATTTCAATTAGCTTATAAAAAAGAACATTTTTTTAATCGATTTGATTTATCTGCTAATTTGTATGGTGAAGGATTATTAAACAGAAAAGAATCAAATTTGTTATCACCTTTAGATGGAGTTTCTTTAGAAAATGCCGGAACATCTTTAAATCTATCAGATATTTGGTTGATTAATTTTGATGTATCCGCAACTATATCCACCATGACTATAACATGGTCAGTCCGCAATATTCTCCAGGCAATTGAACCGTTTGCATTAAAGATGTTTCCTGACAATCAGGAAGGTGATTTCCTGATCCAGCATCATTCAACATTTCCTCCCATGGGACGACTGGTGTCTTTTGGCATTCACTGGACCTTTAAGGACTGAAGTACGTTTTCCCATTTACAGGTTTCTACAACAGGATTGAAATGCCCCCATTTACCCGTAAACCCGACTCCGGGTATTCGGGAAAGAAAGAAGTATCCGTATCAAGTAAGTTCTCAAAGGTGAAATGCAGACGCAGATCGTTCCAACCCGGCATCGCCAGGTGCAGGCCCAAATTCACATTTGTGAATGGATCAAGGGTAATATCAATGGGATTATAATCATCATCATACCCACTGTAGTTTCGCTCGCTGCTGTAATAGGTTTGTATATCCAGGGTACCTGTTGCCCAGGAATACTGCAGCAGTAATTGTCCTGTGTGCGTCGGGACATAGGGTAAGGCCTTGTCGGTGGTCAGATCATTAGTCTCGTTACCCGTAAGGTAACCAGAAACAGACAGGTTTTGGGTCATGAACGGAACTCTGAATGAGATGATATAACTTTTTCGCAACGCTTTAGCCACGTTCGTGGGTCGCCACACAAAATCGTCCCCAGCGTTCCAGGTGATTAAATTATTCGTTCGTCTTTCGCGCCACTCCAACCCAAACCGGCTTTCTTTCGAAAAAATGCGCTCCATGCCAAGGGAAAAATAAGCGCTTTTCTCCTGGTTGAGATCCGGATTACCAGCAGAGTATGACCCTGCAGGCCAGTACATATCGTTGAACGTGGGTAGGCGAAAGCCATTTCCAACACGTCCTCTAATTTGGCCTAAAACTGGAATTTTGACTTGAACATTGAAATCAGTGGTTGTTGCCCTGAATGATTCGCCTACATCTCTCCGAAAACTAGGACGAACGACGAATCCGGGAGTAACATTGTATGCAAGTGATACTGATGCTGCCGTCAAACTTCGGTCACGATTTCCAATATCACTGCTGTTGATCATCTCGTTGCAAAGCTCAAGTGTGGTATTGGGCTCCAAATGTTTGAGCAGGCGCCGATTCCATTTCATTTTCAGACGTTGTGATGATACCTCATGACGGCTGTTAACTGCGAAGTCCGGATCAGAATACTGTTCATCATTCGCGCGGCGACTGACTTGGATACTGATATGGCCGGAATTCAAAATTCTTATCAAAGTAGCATTCACTAGACTTAAGGTGTTCTTACGGTTCGCATTTGGTGAAGGGAAAGATACAGATCCTGCTACACCGCGATCACTGCTGGAAAGGAATAGGGAGGTTTTAATAATTGTTTTTCTTGATTGCAGGAATTGCACCCGGCCGCCAAAAAAAGTTTGTTCAATGCCATTGTTTTCACGGTTATATGTTGAATCATTAAGCGAGAAGGAGTAGTCTTCAATGCTGGAAAATCCACCGCCAATCAACTGCAGCGCAGTATTGGGAAAGGCCAGCCTGTATCCGGCGGATGCACTTTTATAGCCAAAGGTTCCGGTGGCTACATTAACAAAAGACCGATTGAACCATGGACTGAGGTGAATGACACCATCCATGGATCCGGAACCATAGTCAATACTAGGATAACGTGATTGAAACATCTGTTGAAAGAATACAAGCGGTATTTCCGATAAATCTGTTTGTCCGTTCTGGGGGCTGGTGAGATCAATCCCGTCCAGAACAATTTTTGTGTGTTCCGCTTGGCCTCCATCCATGCCAACGTTGCTGATGCCGGCTCGGCCTCCATAGGTCTTGAGCAGGATTCCGGGTACTCGTTGGAACACACCCAGGCTGTTCATTTGATCCGTTTCTGTAACAATGACAGTTTCCCAGGGGGTATTGCCGGGAATCGCCTGACCCTTTACCTCTACAACATCCATTGGGATAGCGTCCCGCTGCAGAGATATCTTCAGTTGCTTCGCACCTGCCGTAACTAGGGTTTTTTCCCGGTATCCGTAGCGATAGAAAACTAGGCTGTCGTAAGGTTCGACTGCCGTCTGAAGGAGAAACCGCCCCTCTTCGTCAGCGATCACCCAGGACCCGGTTTTAGGGTGAGTTACTGTTGCATAAGGCAAGGGTTCCAGGTTATCGTTCAGCACAAACCCGGAAACACCGATAGTCCAAGCGAGTGCTTGACAACAGGTCCCTATTACAAGGACATACAATATGTTTTTTAACAAGAAAAACCCCTTTCTAATAAGGGGTCATGAGCAAGGAATGGTGTCGTTTGCATCATGACCTTTATCCCGAAGATCAGTGGTTACATCGCCAGTCCAGGTTCCTGACTCATGCTCTAAACATTTACAGTAGCGGGAACTGTGCCCGGATTTCACGGTCTTCCCTGTAACATTACGATGTATATGAACGAAAGATTTTAATTTAAAAATACAACGTAATCAAAGTTCGAATTCTACTCGAAGATGTGTTGTGTTTCAGACGGAGTGGTGAATAAATTCGTCGGTGAATTTATAATTGATTAATCCATATGTCAAATTTCGTAATAAATGTTTCTGTCATGAATCTTTATAGAAAACCTGCATTTCAATCTGAAGTGGTTACCCAGGGCCTTCTGGGGGAATCCTGCACTATCGTCGATCAATCTGATAATTGGACCAAGATCAAACAATGGGATGGCTACGAAGGCTGGGCGCATAATTTTTACGGCATAATCCAAGATGAGACCTACACAATAACTCATTCATTCTTTGGACATTCAGGCGAAATTGTAAATACTGAAGGTCATGGTATTCGCACCATCCATTTTGGAGGGAAGGTCAATGCTGAATTTAATGGCATTAATTATACTGTTACTTTGCCGGATGGTATAGTAGGTGTTCTTGAGTCAAATCTCAATGCCAATGCGTTATCTTCAACACGAAAATCGATTGTCGATTTAGCACAATCATTTTTAGGAACTCCCTATTTATGGGGAGGTAAGTCATCTCTGGG
>CATMBH010000158.1:0-4177 GCA_950063985.1 uncultured Fidelibacterota bacterium | reverse complement strand
TAGTTAACCAATGAATCCAGATTCCCCGAGTTATCCCAATATTGCCACTTACCTTCTTTCAGTTCATTTGTATATCGCCCACTGACCAATTTTATTTTCTCATCATACCAAATTGTATATTGCCCATTTTTAAGTCCATTTTTATATGTTACAGAACTATCCTTGTAACCTGTCTCGTTCCACCATGTCCATTTTCCGTTTTTTAAACCATTTCTATATTTTCCATTTAATTTTTCTATTCCATTTTCATAGATACTGAAAACCCTTCCAGTATAGGGCTTGTTATCATTTGGAGCATATAAAAGGCCCCCATATTCAACGAGATTATTGATATTCATCTTTGATTGAGTGAAGACAGTTGACGTAAAGATCAGTACTATTGAGATATATAGTTTTGGATTCTTCATTATACTATTTTAGCAATATTAACCATCTATAGTTATAATAAAACCCGCTTTTTTCAAACGGCCAGCAATTAATGTTCCCATGGCTACTGCAGGTGTAATCACACCATATTGTTTCGGCAGCATGTCTGCATTCAATGCTAAACACAAAGCCGTTTCCGCCAGCATTTTTGACGTGCTGCCATAGCCGGGATCATTACTATCCGCTATTAAGACTTCTGTCCTGTTTTCACCTTCCTCATCTTCGCCAATAATTTTAACTTTAAAATAACCACCCTCCCGTTCTGCTTTTGAAGGACCTTCCCCCGGTTTGGGTAATACCGTTTTTTGGAGGAGCGATCTAGTTAGTGACATGGACATTAATTTTATAAAAATACCTATAACGAGCATAAACATTGATCCCCGGAATCTCCCGCGCATTCCATAACCGACAGCTAAACCCTCATCATACATAAAATCCCGGCCATAATCATATTGCATAAGATCATTTGTTCTGAAAACAATACGTGAATTGAATCGTGCCATGACAAAAGGAGCCGTCCATTTTTCTATGCGCGGATCATACCACACAAAATTTTGTATGCGCTGATTTGGCATTCCTGCGATCACATCTTTACATAATATATAGGGGTCAGATTGAATCTGGCGTTTTTCAGGATCTTTTGCCTCCTTCATCAGGTTGATCATACTGGCTACTGTTCCTCCACTGAATTTTCCTTTCGTACCCAGCACGAATAATTTCACATTTGAAGCAGGTTTCCCATATTTCTCTTTTGCTTTTTCCTGAAGGAGCAAACAACCGATATCTGAAGGAATTGAATCATAGCCGCAGGAGTGCACAATCTTTACTTCATTTGCTCTGGCTTGCTCATGAAATGAATCGATGGAATCTTTAACAAATGGTATTTCGCCTGTGAGGTCACAATAATCAGTCTTGGTTTGCACGCAGGCGCTCACTAATGCTTTGCCATAAAGTGCATAAGGACCAACAGTCGAAATGATGACATCCGTTCTGGAAGATATGACCCTTAATGAAGCTTCATCAAAACTATCTCCCACCAAACATTCTATGTTTGCATCTAGTTGCAATTTTTGTTTTACGTTTTGGAGTTTTTCGAGATTTCGTCCCGCGATGGCCCAGCGGATCTCACTTCCATAATTATTATGTAAATATTCCGTGACGATCTGGCCTGTGAATCCTGTGGCTCCCCAAACGATGATCTGGTAATCACGTTCCATTAAAGCGGCAATCCATTTAATAACTTCAACATCATTTCTTTGTCCAAGCGGCCTGTATTCACATTTCGCGGGCTGGGATGATAAGATCCTTTCATAATGATTCCATTAGGTAAAGTATAAGTCACATCATGGCCAAAAGGGAAATCTTTCATCTTCAATTCAAAAAATTGACGGAAATATCTTAAACAACCATCAAATCCTATTTTTCCCAGAGCCAGGATCACTTTCACATTCTCAAGCAGATCCATTTCTCGATTGAAATAGGTTGAGCAATTTCTTAATTCTTCCGCTGTGGGCTTATCCTGTGGTGGTACACATTTTAATATTGGCGTCATAAAGGTATTATATAGTTCCAAACCATCATCCAATGCATCTGAATTGGGCTGGTTAGCTAATCCCGCTTCATGCAGGCACATGACCAGAAAATCAGCAGATTTATCTCCAGTGAAAACGCGAGCAGTGCGGTTTCCGCCGTGAGCAGCCGGAGCCAGACCAACCAGTAATAATTCTGCGTTCGGATCTCCATAACCTGGCACGCCTCTCCCCCAGTATGTCCAGTCCATATACTGCTTCCGCTTTTCTTTGGCAACTTTTGTTCGGAAATCAACAATGCGCGGGCACGTAGTACAATTAACTACTTCATGATACAGAACAGTTAATTCACCACTGCCCTGTAAGAATGGATGGGATTCAGGGGTCGGATGTTTACTGGTCATCTGCCGCTAAAAGTACCTTACCAAAGTTGCGGCGGTCCATAATATACTGGTGAGCATCTTTGACTCTGTTCAACGGAAAAACGCGGTCTACATGAGGATTAATATCGCCGCTTTGAAAATAGGACATCAATTTTTGCATACACTCCTGCAACAGCTCCTGTCGATCCATTAACATTCCCAAATGACATCCAAAGACGCCCTTGTTATGTCCCATTAATTTAATGGGACTGAATTTAGGTGTCTTGATATATTCTTTAAATAAATGCAAAACTTTTCTGCGGGGACCGGATACGGCTTTTGAAAATCCAAACGCCACTAAACGACCAAATGACCCCAGCGCTTTATAACTTTTTTTCAGGTTTTCCCCGCCGATGGGATCGATAATCACATCCACACCTTTTCCTTCTGTTATTTCTTTAACGCGGGCAACAAAATCTTCTGTATTATAATCAATTAAATGATGTATTCCCTTTTCACGCAAACGGTCGTGTTTACCTACTGAAGCTGTACCTATAATGTTAGCGCCAATCATTCTGGACAATTCAGTTGCAGCCAGTCCAACACCTCCGCCAATATTGTGGATTAAAACCCATTCGTCTTTTTGTAAATGTGCCTGGAGAGATAACATCACATACGATGTTAGATACACGACTGGCATAGCTGCCGCTGGTGCCATATCAATTCCATCTGGAAGAGCTATCAAGCGGTCTTTTTTAACAACAACTTTAGATGAATAACCACCAAATTTTGTTAATGCGGCCACTGATTTACCAAGCAGTTCATCATTTTCAGTAGATCCAACTTTGGCGATGACGCCACTGACTTCATATCCCGGTGTAAAGGGTGGTTTTGGTGCTGAGGGATACAACCCCATGCGCATGAGTAAATCCGCAAAGTTGATACCGCTGAATTGAACGTCAATCAGTACATCACCTGATTTTAATTGCGGTTCAGCTGTTTCTCGTACGTGCAATACCTCCGGCCCACCATGACGCGTTATAATTACTTGCTGCATTACAAAGTTTACAGCACTATAATTCATGTCGGTAGTGCTTTGTTTGCTTATATAAGAAAATTAAATTTGCCGGCCCTGATAGCTTAAAATCAGGTATTTTTTACTTCACAATAGTATTATTACAGGAAAATTATGGCTTTAATGACTACCATGCGTAATCGTATGCATTTCGTCTTGTGGATGTTGCTTATTATGTTTTTATTGAGCATGACCATCGGCGGATTGGTAGGTGGCGCCAACATCATCGATCAAATCTTTGGCCGCATCAATCCAGCAGATGCGATTGGCGTTGTTAATGGAACACGCATTACTCCCGATGAATTTACTCGCGCAGTGAATCTGCGCATGGGACAATACCGTTCCGGCGGACAGGAACCGAACGAACAACAGCTGTACAGCATAAGAAATGAAGTATGGGATAATTACGTTCAAGATATCCTTTTATATCAAAAGATAGATGAATTAGAATTGACGGCATCTGATGAAGAAGTCCTCTATCATCTAAAAAATAATCCACCACAGTTTTTATTACAGGATCCTATATTTTCAACTGATGGCGTTTTTGACCGGGTAAAGTATGAACAGGCCATTAATAATCCGCAAGGAAATGAATGGGTGGAAATTGAACAGTTCATGAAAATTACCTTTATCCCCAATTACAAATTGCAGCAGTACATTGCTTCCAGTGTGATCGTGACCAATGATGAAGTTCTAAAACAATACATTAAAGATAATGTTGATTACACGATTGAGGGAATTCATGTTATCGGTCACAAACCAAGGGATGAAGTAGACGAGCCAAC
>CATMBH010000157.1:0-4182 GCA_950063985.1 uncultured Fidelibacterota bacterium | reverse complement strand
CTGTATTTGTGGAATCAGAAATATTCATATTTTTATCCAGATGGGTAACCAATTGATGACCAAAAAAATTGAAGTCAATCCAATTTTCGGATTCTCGGCCTGTGGAACAGCCTAAAATGTCTCCATAGAATTCACGAGCGATTTCCAAATCATGAACCGGTATGGCCAAGTGAAATGGTCTGATTGCAGACATTATTTTAATAGGATGAGTTTTTGAGTTTGCACATGATCCCCGTAATTCATCTGCACAAAATACAAACCGCTGGATACATTAGTCGGGTTCCAAAAACATTTATATTCTCCAGGTTGCTTTATTCCATTATCGAGTGTTTTTACCAAGCGACCGTTGATATCAAAAATTTGCAATAATACAGTGGATTGTACTGGAATAGAGTAAATAATTGTCGTAGAGGGATTGAACGGATTTGGATATGGATTACGCAGAGTAAATAATTCAGCAATATGCACTTGATCATCAATTTTTAATATTGCATTGCATCCTATTCCATAAACACCCATATGTGTTCCGTTTTCACCTGAATTGACACAGAGTGAATTTTCGGCTAAATAATAATTGCCGCTATCCAGATCACAAAATAATGGATTATCATCGAACACATCAAAAAGGCCAAAATTCACTGTTCCATTATTATGAGTTTCTACTCCGGTTACAAATTCATCGAGGATAGAATAAAATATATTAACTAAAGATGGATCACCATATTCAGAAAAGGCGATCTGCTGGGGTCGATTCCCCCAGATTATGGAATTGGTAAACGTTACTTCACTTTCCTGCATAAATAGTGCACTGCCCTCAATCTGGGCTGAATCATTCGCAATCGTTACATGGTCAAACGTTCCTGATGATTTGTAGAATGAAAACGCCCCACCCTTTACATTTGCAATATTATTAACCACTAGCAAGTTTGATGCATTTATTTGGCTGTGGGTAGCATAAACCCCTCCACCATGCCCCGCAGCAAAGTTGGAGTAGATTATTACATGATCCAAAGTGATTTCAGAATGGTCTGCGGTAATGCTCCCTCCATGAATCGATGTATTACTAATCCCTGCGTTATTTTCCTTAAATATGCAATGTGAAATTGTCGGGTAACTATCTAAACAATATAACCCAGCACCGCTAGAGGTCGTATACCCATTTGTTATAGTGAATCCGATAAGCTTTGTGTTAGGTCCGGCTAAATTCATGGATATAACCTTTCCCTGACCATCACCATCAATAATAGTATTATCAATATGGCTCGAATCACCATCCAGCAAATAATATGATGCGATCACAAGGTTTTGGTTTTCAAGCTCAACATTTTCTATGTACGTCCCCGGGGCAACCAGGATAGTATCACCCATTCCCGCAAAATCCAGAGCTGCCTGAATAGATGCAAAGGGATTGTTAGTTGAGCCATCGCCCGTGTCATCATTCCCTGAAGGTGTAACATGAATCATTTCAGGAACACTTGCTCCATAAGTAACAATTAACCCAAAAAATTGTTCAGCCTGCAATATACCTTTGTGCTTTACACGTACTGTATAGTTTCCCGGTGTCGTTAAACCAATAAACACCTGTTCAACGTTATCGATAATATTGTCACCGGTAAAAGCTGCCTGTGTCGGATCAAATTTGTTCAATTTATATGGAAAGTGAACCTGGCCATTGGGATCAATAACCCGTAGATCCAAGTCATGAACCAGCATGATATCACCAGGATCTATACTGGGTGTAACTGGCGTACCGGGCGGATCACTCCAGCTCAATGTTGCCCGGAAAGGATCGGCGCCTAAACTCGTGAATTGGTAATCGAGGCTGTCCAGATAAGGTAGTTCAGTTTCAATGAGATCATGACCATCACCTAATTCAGTAATTAATGTAACTGCTTTTTCTGTATTCATTAATCCCCACCCAAACTTATAGTCAGGCCCATTGTGAGAACCAGCTTCATCGGCTGTATGTATGGCCAAACCTTTGAGTGTGGCGGCTCTTATACTGGTATCTACAAACGTTTCGTAATGTTGGCGCACCAGGGTTAAAGAACCGGCCACGCTGGGGGCAGCCATGGATGTTCCCCAATAGGATCCATAATCTGTATCACTTTGCTCCAGGCATGAATATAATCCAGCACCGTTGGCAACGATATCCGGTTTAATACGGCCATCATCCAAAGGCCCACCTGAACTGAATGAAGCTAATTGTACTTGATTGGGATATTCATACCCTCCTACAATATCTTCAACAGCTCCAACTGTTAATATATTTTTAGCTGTTTTAGTATGTCCAAGACAATCCCAGGGACCATCACTTTCTCGAGTATCTGTTGATAAGATCCAGTCATTATCCGCTGGTGAATAAACCCAATGTTCTGCTCCGGGTGCTGCGCCGTCGTTACGTTCATTTCCTGCAGAATGCACAATTAAGTAATTGGGTGCATTATAAGCAATAATATCCCAGTTTCGTGTAGCATTACTATAGAAACCGAATTTGTAATCCTCAGTTGAATCCACATCCAGATCTCCAAACCAAGCCCAGCGATCATCACCAAAATAATCCCATGTCCAGCCAAGATATGATCCATAAGAATGATTAGAAATGCCTAATCCATTGGCAGCAGCCGTAGCCATTTCACTATTATCATTCGCCCATTCATAGGCGTGGAGTTGCGCTTCATTAGCCATACCGTGGGCATTATTAATATAGCCTGAACCAATCATTGTCCCACCAACATGGGTCGCATGGCCTCCAAGCGTTGTGGCACCATCCATTTGCTGTACGCGACCGATTAATTCCTGGTGAGTATTGCGGACTTTACCATTATCCCAAATACCAACCGTCATTCCTTGCCCTGTTAAAAAATATTGTCCATCTCCTCCGGGCCAAACATTATCCGTGGAAATAGTCCGCGCTGAATTAATATTATCTGTAACATAATAGACAGGCATACCATTGAGTGCTAATTCCATTAGTTCATAAGACTGACCATTATTTTTACCCATGATTGGCCAGCCCTTTGCAATTGCTTTATTAATTGCAGCAGCTTTACCAGAATTAAATTCTTGCGCAAATTCTTTCGCTAAATCTTCCAGATCACGTACAAAAGATTGCGCTATCAGCAGAGTACTAATCACTAATAGTGCAAGAATTCTAATCATCAGCGCAGTAACAGAATTTTTCTAGAGATTACTGATGCATCAGTAATCATTCTGCAGAAATATGTTCCGCTGGCAACGTGCTTACCTGTATTGTCTTTGCCATTCCAAATAACTTCATGGCTGCCAGATGATTGAATACCATTTAGTAAAGATCGTATAGTCCTCCCTGTAATATCGATTATATCTATTTTTACAAAACCAATTTTCAACAATTCATAGGGAATGACTGTTCGGGGATTAAAGGGGTTGGGATAATTTTGAGATAATGTTAATTGATTCGGCACGACTATTTGCTCATTAATATCCATAGCAGTGCTATCGACATATTTATACACAGTTCTCCCCGTAGCATAACCCAGCCAGGGATGTAAAAAACGAATGCGATTGACATTTTGACCGAATCCAGCCTCGCTCCATGTTACACCGCCATCTTCTGTCATTAATGTTGGTCGATCATTAACATAGCTACCCATCCAACCACGAGTCGGCGTAATAAAACCCATAGCTAGAGATGAATACACTTCATCTTCAGATGTGTCCGCAAACATGAATGGAAATTCAAACCACGTTAAACCGCCATCGGTTGTTTTAAGAAAGTATTCCGTTGTTGCTGCTGTATACGGCTTTTTTTGAATGGATACATAACCGATTGTTTCAGTTGGAAACGAAATCTTCCAGCCCCATTCTTGTGTACGATCTCCTAAAAAAACGGTCTCCCATGAATCACCAGAATCATCAGTATATAAAATAAGCATATGGCATGAATCCCGGTTTGCATCTGATCCTCCGATCATAATACCATGGTTTTCATCCCAAAAGTATAGATCAATAAGCATGCCGACTGAATCGCTCATATTGAATGATTCCCACGATTCACCGCCATCAAAACTACGTACAAAATGGGCAGGGCCATGGTGGCGGCCGCAACCAAATATTGTCAGAGAATCCACAACATTTAATCCGCATAATCCATAAGGAATTTCACCAGAAATCGCTGTCGAGTCTATCACTTCCCAGGTT
>CATMBH010000156.1:0-4189 GCA_950063985.1 uncultured Fidelibacterota bacterium | reverse complement strand
CAATACGGCTGATTACACGTGACAGCATACGATGATCGTTGGCACGTACCCCTTCCAAAGTGCTTTTATCCATGGGTTGAAATTTAGGGTTTTAAGCGAATACCCTACAAAAGGCAGAGTAATCGAAAATGGTCAGGTTGCGGCCATCGCGTTTAACCAAACCTTTTTCTTCTAGTAACGAAAAAGTTCGTGATACTGTTTCCCTGGAAGTTCCAGCCATATTCGCAATATCCTGCTGATAGGGAAGATTATAAATACTCACTTTACCGTTTTTGATTTTCCCCAGTTCCTCAGAAAGACGAACGAGTGTCATGCCGATGCGATGCTCTACATCACTTAAGGAAAGGCTTTCAATTTGCTGATCACTTTTTCTTAATCGGAGAGCTAATTCTTCCAATAAACTAATGGCAATTTTTGGAAATTTCTGCAATATATCCAGAAAGTCATTCCTGGCAAGTGTCAGCACTTCAGCCTCTTCTAAGGCAACAACGTTTGCCGAACGGCCGCCACCATCGAGCAGAGACATTTCTCCGAAGAAATCTCCTTCGCCTAATATGGCTAGAATAACTTCTCGGCCATCTTCGCTCAGGCGTGTGATCTTGACACTGCCATTGGCAAAAACAAAGAATGTTTCACCTGTGGCTTCTTCGAGAAGGATCAATTGGCCTTGGTTGTACGAGCGAGACACCATTTTATCAGACATAGCAATAACATCTTTATCGCTTAAATCCCTGAAAATAGGAACAGTATGTAGGAGTACAATTTTATCCATGGACAAAAATACACGATTTTAAGTGCATTTCAAATCATGAAAATCAGTAATTCTTCCTTTGGGTTTTAACCATTAAAACGATAATTTTCGACCCGAAATTTTAAATAAAAAGGATATTTAATTTATGGATAGACATCCCCAACAAATTAAGCGGGAAAGACAAGACAAAAGTCGACGCGATAAGAATATTGCTGATATGTCCAAATTGCGCAGCGCTGTAAAAAATGTTTTGACTTCTAGCAAACAGGATGAGGCAGAAAAGCTTTATAAAAAAGCAGTCAGTATTATTGATAAAGCAGCTGGCAAGGGCTTGATCAAAAAGAACACTGCTGCACGACGCAAATCCCGTATTACGCGTCATTTAAATTCTCTGGCGTAAATATTTTACTCGTTGTAAAACAAAAAGCCCTCCTGAATGATCTGGAGGGCTTTTGTTGTTTAAAGAATTTTATTTTTAAAGTAAAAGACTATAATTAAAAAGAAAGATAAAATTAATTGGTTGGAATATTATTAATCACTCATCCATACAATCTTTCAAATAAATTATCCTTCAGAGATTTGATAGTTCGGAGCTTCTTTTACGATACGCACTTCATGGGGATGGTTTTCCTTCATTCCCGCAGCAGTGATCTGCACAAATTCAGCTTTGCTTTGAAAGGTTTTTAGATCTTTCGCTCCGCAATAACCCATAGATGCTTTCAAACCGCCCACGAGTTGATGAATAGAATTGCGAACGGATCCCCTGTAAGGTACGATTCCTTCAATACCTTCAGGCACCAACTTGGTCGCTTCTGCACCTTCCTGAAAATAACGGTCACCACTGCCTTCTTTCATGGCGCCCATGGAGCCCATACCACGATACGCTTTATACTGCCGGCCTTCGTATAAAATTGATTCTCCCGGGCTTTCATCCATCCCGGCTAAAAGGCTGCCCAGCATGACTGATTCAGCTCCTGAAGCCAAGGCTTTTGCTATATCACCACTATAGCGAATTCCACCATCAGAAATAACAGGAATATCTTTTTTTGCTGCAGCATCAACACAATTCATCACAGCAGTTAATTGCGGGACACCTATACCGGCTATAACACGCGTTGTGCAGCTTGCTCCGGCACCAATACCAACTTTTACACAATCAACTCCAGCATCTATTAATGCATCCACTGCATCAGCCGTGGCTACATTACCAACGATCAGTCCAATACGATCGCCCAGCTTTTTCTTTATGGATGCTACTTTAGCTAAAACGCCTACGGAATGCCCATGGGCTGTATCGATAACCACAATATCCACATTGGCATCAGCAAGTGCTTCTGCTCGCTCCAATGAATCTACGCCAACACCCACCGCGGCACCGACGCGCAAACGGCCATTTTTATCTATACATGCATTGGGGAAATCTTCCTTTTTCTGGATGTCTTTTACAGTGATTAATCCAGCCAGTTTGCCATTATCATCAACAACTAATAACTTTTCAATGCGATGTTCCTGCAAGATATCTTTGGCTTTTTCCAATGTTGTCCCTATTGGTACTGTGACAAGGTTCTCTTTTGTCATCCGTTCGTATACTTTCAGATCCAGGTTCGTTTCAAAACGTATATCTCGATTAGTGAGAATGCCGACCAGTTTATCACCATCCAATACAGGCAGACCGCTTACATGATAATGGGACATGGCTGCTTTTGCTTCGCGGATAGTCTTATCTTTATCCATGGTAACAGGATCCATTATCATACCACTTTCAGATCGTTTTACACGATCGACCATTTTCGCCTGATCTACAATTGTCAAATTTTTATGGATAACACCCATGCCGCCTTCACGTGCCAGCGCAATCGCCATCCTGCTTTCTGTCACCGTATCCATGGCGGCACTCAATAGTGGAATATTCATCGCTATATCTTTTGTCAGTCGCGTACGAATATCAACTTTTCTCGGAAGAATAGATGATTTTTGCGGTACAAGAAGCACATCATCAAATGTGAGTGCTACCTCAAATGGCGGACGGTTTTTCAATGTTATTCCAATTTTACAGATTTTATTACGCTATCAACAATTTTACCACTTCGAATCAATCCAGCAATTGTTGCCATATCTTCATGCAATGGATGATCCCCTTTTGAAAGGCGTATGTAGCGTTTCAACAGGTTTAAAACTTTTTTGGAACCCACCCCCGGCTGCAGTCCCTTATGAAATTCTGCCGTAGCGGTGGCGGCGACGTAAAGTTCGATCGCTAATATTTGGGTGACGTTTTCAATTATGCGCAAACATTTGCGGCCGGCCCAAGGCGCCATGCTGACCAAATCCTCTTGCCCGGCCGATGTGGATATTGAATCCACCGAAGCCGGATGAGCCAGCGTTTTATTTTCTGAAGCCAGGGCAGCGGCTGTGACTTGAGCCAACATAAAACCGGACTCTAATCCGGGATCATGCGCAACAAACATGGGTATTTTATCATCAATACCTTTCATGAAATAATTGATACGGCGTTCAGAAATTGCACCAATTTCAGAGATTGAAATTGATAATATATCCAGTGCCTGAGCAACAGCTTCAGCATGAAAGTGGCCGCTGCTTCGAATTTCCTTATTTGAAAAAATAAGCGGATTATCACTGATGCTGTTGGCTTCATTTTCTACTATATCTTTAGCAGATTTATATAATTCTCTACTGGCGCCATGAACATGAGGTATACAGCGGAAACTGTAGGGGTCCTGGATGCGGTCACAATCTGCGTGATCATCAACAATCGCACTTTTCTCCAATAACCGCCACACATTACCCGCAGACTCAATCTGACCACGGTGTTTTTTTAATTTATGGATCTTGGCTTCAAATACGTTCCGGCTGGAAAGACTGGCTTCCACAGACATAGCACCGGAAATATCCGCTGTTTTCAATATGTTATCAGCAGCAAGTAACGCTTTTATCCCCAAAGCAGCAGATACTTGTGTTCCATTGATCATAGCCAGGCCTTCTTTTGCTTCCAACTCCAATGGATTTAAACCCGCTTCTTTAATTGCTACCAATGCTGGCATAATACGATCCTGAAAATGAACATCTCCCTCACCGATAAGTCCCATCGCTAAATGCGCTAACGGTGCCAGATCGCCACTAGCTCCCACTGATCCCTGTCGGGGAATGACCGGTAAAATATCATGATTGATAAATTCAATTAATTGCTTTGCAACTGCTGGTCGCACACCGCTATATCCTTGGGCGAATGTCATCAATTTTAAGATCATGATTAGGCGAGTTATTCCGGAATCGAAAGGTTTTCCCACTCCGGCTGAATGGCTTCTCACCAAATTCAGTTGTAATTGTTTTTGGTCTGATTCTGGAATGGACACCTTGCTTAACTTGCCAAAACCGGTATTGACGCCATAGATATGGATACCACTGGCAAGAAGTACTTTA
>CATMBH010000155.1:0-4189 GCA_950063985.1 uncultured Fidelibacterota bacterium | reverse complement strand
CGGGGTGATAATCAGACACTGTATTACAAGCACCAATCGTACCCATGCGGTTAATCTGGCCGTTGCAGTATAGCATGGCTTCACTCAAGCAGGTTTTTCCGCTGGCGCCATGGCCAACTAAAGCAAAATTTCGAATATCAGCAGTTGCGTATTGTTTCATGAAAATTCCTCAGTATTATAAACTGTCATTGTTGATTTTATCCGCATTCCCCTTGAAAAAAGAGTCCAAGTGTACTGACCTGTTGTCAGCAAATCAAGTTTTTCTGTTAGTGTATTATCAGATTGTTACTTCGTCTATATATGAACGTAAAGCTGGTATAAGGTATGTGTCTGATAATTTTTTTTTCTTAAAGGCGTTTGCTAATACTTTCAAGCGCTGTTCAATTGGTTTTGATTTATTGACCACAATATAATTTTCATCATTAATGGTACATATACCACCATTGAAATTGCCTTTATCCTGAACAATATTAATATCCAATTTTTCAGCAAGTTCTTCAAACATGTTCATCAATTTATCTGGTTTTACGCTCACAATAAATCCTGTCGATCATTTTCATTTAAATAATTTACAGCTTTACGGACATCTTCAACATTGTCTTTATTGACCACTAATGTTACATCATCAGTAGATACAACCACTACATTATCCAAACCAACCACAGCGGTGAAATGATCCTCGTTTTGAATTAAATTATTGTTACCATCAATAACAATGCCATTGCCCTTGATCAAGTTGCCGTCTTTTCTTTTTGGCAGTTCATCATACATCGCATTCCATGATCCCAGGTCATTCCAGCGAAAATCTGATTTAACTACATAAATATTTTTTGCTTTTTCCAGCAATCCATAATCAATTGATTCTGGCAGAATCGCTGACCAAATATCTGTAAACGGTTTCCTGGATTTAATGCGTTTTTCTATTTTCCACAACTGGTTACTCAACTCAGGCATATGGCGACCTAATTGATCAAGAAACACGTCTACTTTCCAGATAAAAATACCTGAATTCCAGAGGAAATCCTTACTTTTCAAAAATCGTTTTGCTACACTCAAATAGGGTTTTTCAGCGAATGTAGTTACAGGGTATGCATCAGTTTTATCTACTTTTCTATCTGGGTCAAATTGGATATAACCGTAAGCCGTTGAAGGAAATGTGGGTTGAATCCCGATTGTGACCAGCGCATCCTTTTCGATTGCAATTTTTGAAGCACGGTTCAGCGCTTTTTCGAAGGCTCGATGACCAACAATCAGATGATCGGCTGGAAAAATGCCCATGACAGCTTCACCGTCCACTTTGGAAACATGCAGTGCCGATAAACCAATACAGGGAGCTGTATTTTTACCGCTGGGTTCAGCAATAATATTTTTTGGTTTTACACCTTTTATTTCTCTTTTAATAACAGCTGATAAATCTTTACGTGTGGCAATGAAGATATCTTCTGTTTTCCTGCACTTGCTTAAACGGTCAACCGTGATCTGCAGCATGGTCTGATCACCGATAATTTTCAGCAATTGTTTTGGTTTTGCTTGTCTGCTTAATGGCCAAAATCGTGTACCGCTGCCACCGGCCATCACTACACAATACATTGTTTATTGCTCCATGTTGATAGGTTGAAATTCAATATCCCAATTGGCCCGGACTTCGATCGTATCCGGCATTATGTAAAACCATTCACTGGGTTGAAAGGGATATGCTTTGCCATAGAAATAATCGATGTTTTGGTCCCTGTCATCGAAGACAATGAGAGTATATAATCCTTCTGGTATGTCATTATATTCAAAACGACCTGCTGAATTTACAACACTCTTAAAATTCCAATGCTTTTTTTCAACACTTTGTATTTCAGTTATCATTTTTTCTGAATCAATTCCTTTAACAGTTCCGGATATTCCTCCGTATCCAAGCGGGCTTGTTGTTTCGATGTTTATAGTTGTAATGGAATCCTTAAATGTTTCTTTCTCATTAGTAGTCTCATGTCTGAATAATTTCAAATTATAAGATTTTTTAGGTTCCCAACCATTCTGAGGTGCTACAGAAATACTCATGGGTGTATTAATCATTTTTGTAAAATTGACTGCGTTTGTGTCATCGATTATTAAATCAATTTTAAAGTTATTTAACAGTTTTTCCGGCAATGGTCGTGAATATACTAATTCAATTGGAGAGACTGTCTTATCTGGTGTAATCGATATTTTTGAATCGGGTTTTGTAAGTGCTAAATAATTAGTATCTCCCTTTGCAGAAATGAATACATTAATTGCAGAAGAATCCAATAATACCGTTTGATCCATTGTTATATTTTTAAAGCTGATTTTTTCTTTCGCGCTGCGAACAGTATCGGTTACAGTAACAATTATCGATTTATCATCTTCAGGATGTACAAACCATTCCATTTTACTAGTACCGATTTTAAGTCCGTGAATGTTCATGCCATTTAAAATATCATTATTGAAATAAAGCTGACCCCAGTTCCAATCTTTCCACTCACCCCTTAATAAGCGCAGTGGCTCTTTTTCCTTGAATAAGCGAATGTGAATACCGGTGAAAATTGAATCCAATGCAATTACTGAGAGGGGAGGTACTCCATATGACATGCGTTTTTGATCTAACTGTACTCCTACAGCGCCACGTTCTATAGCCAGTATTTTGTATTTTCCTGAAGAAAGATAATTGAATTCAAATGATCCATCATCTTCTGTTTCAGAAATATAATCCGGTTTGGAAAGCAACAGTGTATCACTGCCTTCATCATAAAATAAATATACGCCCGCTGGCTGTGATGCATAGACCCGACCTTTAATAATGCCTGTATCTATTACATCGCCAGTACTGTATGCCAACTGGATTGGCTTGGCGAGTTCTACTCCATGCTCATCTTTGATTGACCTGCTCAAGGTTAAAACAACAGTCATATCATTTTTAATGCCCGTTGGTAAAGTGACAATAACACTTTTACCTTTGAATTTCACAGTAGGATCATCTTTTAAAACAGGTGCAATACGAATTCCAGCCGCAAAGCTTTTCTCATCCATATATTCTGAAAACGTTAACTCAACGACGGGCTCCAGCAGGCGCACAGTTCCGCTGGGCGGGTTTGCTGATAACAATACTGGTGGTGTTGTATCTTTTGGCCCTCCGCTGGCTGGGGCAATGGCTGCGCATTTCCACGTCGCAAGGGTAATACAGAAAAATAACAGGAATAATTTACTGTTCATCTGGAGGGGTCAAATTTAATGGAATTTCCTTGCAAAACGTTATTTCCTTTAGAGTAACATTTGTGGTGAAACACTTTATATCAACTCCTGCTTGCTTTGCATCAACCAACTCTTTAGAAAAAGAAGGATCTCGATCCCACATGGGCTGGAAGATTTCTGCATCCGGCCGCTGACAAATAAAAATGATCTGTGTACGTTTCCCATCCTTCGTAAGTGAAGACAATAATTTTATATGTTTTTTGCCGCGATCTGTAACAGCATCGGGAAACATTGCTGTGGCATCTTCAACATACGTAACAGATTTAACTTCGGTAAATACATCTTTACCATCAGGGTCATTTAATAAGAAATCAATACGGTGGTTCCCAATCTTGTATTCCTGTTTAATTATGCTCCACCCATTTAACATGGGGATTGATCCTTTGGATAGCTCTTCTTTTATAAACCGGTTTGGCAGCGTAGTGTCCAAAGAAATCAACACTCCCTTTTTCTCAACCATAACCGTTGAGAATTTTGTTTTTCTATCTGAATTTTTTGGTGCTGGGCGAAGCCATACATTTGTTCCTGGAATCAGTAATTCCAGCAATCGTCCTGGATCAGGTAAATGACTTTCTACAATTCCACCTGACAATTCAATGTCTGTCATAAAACGGTTTGGTCGAGCAACAAATTTGCCTTTTATAAGCGGTCCGATAATTTTCATACTTCGGAGTTTAGTTCCTAACTATCGTAAATTCAATTCATGCCTTTAGTACCGTCTTATATCCAAAACCTGGAAAATTATGTCCCGGGTAAACCCATTAATGAAGTGCAGCGTGAAATGGGCATATCTGAAGTTATTAAGCTGGCTTCTAATGAAAATTCACTTGGACCTTCACCTCGAGCCATGGCGGCAATGCGGCAAGCCATGGATAAAATTCACCGTTATCCTGATGCCAGTGGTTATATCCTACGTAAAAAGCTTGCTGAA
>CATMBH010000154.1:0-4201 GCA_950063985.1 uncultured Fidelibacterota bacterium | reverse complement strand
CAAAATGAATTGCTATCTGAAATGGATATACAAAAGGTTGAATTTGTTTATCCTGAACCAGATAAAGCGATGGTGGCAGCGATTGATGAAAAAATTGGAAATCAAATTTCTGATATAGTCAATATTGCAGATAAGCATGAAAGAGCAGACGCTAAAGATTCAATGACAGATTCTATTCTTGAAGCATTAGAAGAATCGTTTCCAGAACAAGGGAATGCAATTATATCCATAATCAGCGATCGCTTTAAAGATGCTTTTCGTGAGCAAGTTCTTGCTACAGGAAAAAGAAGCGACGGTCGATCTACAACTGAAATTCGACCGATTTCAATTGAGACCGGAATCTTAAACCGTACTCATGGATCGGCCTTATTTACTCGTGGAGAAACACAGGCGCTGGTTATTACAACGTTGGGGTCTAAAAGATCAGAAATGATCATTGACAGCATGGATGAAGATTATAAGAAGAATTATTATCTTCATTACAATTTCCCTCCATATTGTGTGGGTGAAGTTGGACGAATTGGATTTACAAATCGTCGTGAAATTGGTCATGGAAATTTAGCACAGCGTGCAATTAAACCTGTGCTTCCAGATTATGATGATTTTCCATATACAATTCGAATCGTTTCTGAAATAATGGAATCTAACGGATCGTCTTCAATGGCATCTGTTTGTGGAGGCTCATTATCATTGATGAATGCTGGGGCACCATTAAAAAGCCATGTTGCAGGCATTGCAATGGGGTTAATAACGGATGGAAAACGTAATGCAATTTTAAGTGATATCCTTGGCGCCGAAGATCATTTAGGTGATATGGACTTTAAAATTGCCGGTACAGCCGAAGGAATTACTGCGATTCAATTAGATCTGAAAATTGAAGGAGTATCCTTCGAATTGATGAAGCAAGCATTAGAACAAGCTCGTGAAGGTCGTTTGCACATTCTAAACTTAATGGATGAAGCATTGCCAGAGGCTAATGAAATATCGCAATATGCGCCACGTATTTTTACGATTACTATTAATCCTGAAAAAATCGGTGCTTTAATTGGCCCAGGTGGTAAAAACATCAAAAAGATCATTGAAGACACGGAATGTGAAATTAATGTAGATGATGATGGAAATGTAACGGTTGCAGGTGCTAATTCTGACAAATGCAGCGATGCGATTGAACTCGTAAAAGCACTCACATTTGAACCTGAAGTGGGTCAGGAATTTGATGGCATTGTTACTCGATTGATGACATTTGGAGCTTTCGTTGAATTCGTTCCAGGACGTGAAGGACTAGTTCATATTTCTGAATTAAACTGGGAACGTACAGAGAAAGTAGAAGATGTTGTAAAATCAGGTGATGATATCCGCGTAAAACTAATCAAAGTTGATGATCAGGGCAGGCTTGATTTCAGCCGTAAAGCCTTACTTCCTAAACCAGAAGGTTATGTAGAGCGTCCTCGTAGGGAATCAAACAGCCGCGGCAGACGCAGTGGTGGCTTCAGAAAAGACCGAAATAGAGGACATCGCAGATAAATGCTCATTGGTGTTCCAAAAGAAATAAAACAAAATGAAAACCGTGTAGCAGTGACTCCGGGGATTGCCTTGGATTTGACACAGCTAGGTCATGATGTTTTAATGGAAAAAACCGCTGGATTATCCAGCGGTTTTTCTGATTCTGATTATGAAGCAGTCAATTGCCGTATCGTCGATTCCCCCAACGAAATATTTGACAATGTGGAAATGGTGGTGAAAGTTAAAGAACCACAAACAGAAGAAATAGCCTTGTGTTCTTCTGATTTAACTATGTTCACCTATTTTCATTTTGCTGCTTCTGAAGAATTGACAAAATCATTTTTGGAAACAGGAGCAACAGCCATTGCTTATGAAACTATCATGGCAAAAGATGGCAGTTTGCCTTTGTTGATACCTATGAGCGAAGTAGCCGGACGTATGTCTGTTCAGGAAGGTGCGAAGTTTCTTGAAAAAGTGAAGGGTGGCAGAGGTATTCTTTTAGGTGGCGTACCTGGTGTGGAACCTGCTAAAGTTACCATTTTAGGTGGTGGAGTAGTTGGGACAAATGCTGCCCTTATCGCAGCCGGCCTTGGCGCCAATGTTTTTATTCTGGATGTTAATTTAAACCGACTACGATATTTAGACGAAATTATGCCTAAAAATGTGCGCACGATTTATAGCAATCAGTTCAATATCCGTGAACATTTAAAACAGACAGATTTACTCATTGGCGCTGTTTTAATTCCCGGTGCAAAAGCACCAAAACTAGTAACACGTGATATGTTGAAATTAATGCGTCCAGGATCAGTCATTGTGGATGTAGCCGTTGACCAGGGCGGTTGTATTGAAACATCCAAACCAACAACGCACGAAGAACCAATTTATGAAGTGGACGATATTATTCATTATTGTGTGACAAACATGCCCGGTGCTGTACCGTATACATCTACAATAGCTTTAACCAACGCTACTAATCCATACATTCAAAAATTAGCAAATGATGGAATCCTTAATGCTCTGCAAAATGATAGGTCTTTGTTACAAGGGTTAAATATGATGAATGGACAAGTAACTCATAAAGGTGTGGCTGACGCATTTGGTTTAAAATATACACAACCAGAAAATGCCTTAATGAATTGATTTAAACTCTTTGCACCGACGGTATCTCTGCATTAATTTAAAGTAACGCTTTAAATAGAGATTCCATGGGATCAACTCCGAAACAGATCAAGAAATTATACTATTCCATAGGTGAAGTAAGCAAGATAACCGAACTGAAACCTTATGTTCTTCGCTATTGGGAAACTGAATTCAAACAACTGTCACCTCCCAAAAACAGAGCTGGAAATAGGACATATCGACAAAAAGATATAGAAGTTGTCGAAAAAATTAAGAATCTCCTATATAACAGGAAATTCACTATTAAAGGAGCCAGAACTTTATTGAATTCCGGAGAAGAGATGGAAGAAACAGTAGATCGACCGTCGGAAAATGCACAGGAAAAAAGATCTGAAATTCTAATTAAAGTAAAGCAGGAATTAGAGTCCATTTTGGACTTTATACATAAAGGTTAGATCGGAGCGTGGCGTAGCCCGGTAGCGCACTGCAATGGGGTTGCAGGGGTCGCGAGTTCAAATCTCGCCGCTCCGACGAGAAACATCCCGCAAAATCGCGGGATGTTTTATTACATTCTTTAGCAAATTTTATAATATTATTACAAAAATGAATGTATTTTTAAATAATCCACGTTTTATGGTTATCAAATTCCCGTTGCTGTCTATTGTCACATTTGTATTATTACTGTTATTAGCAATGCAAGTTTTTCCTGGAGGAACAGAAAAAGATCCTAATACAGTAGGATATATTTTTTCAGAAAATTATATCAGTGATCTAGGCCGTACAGTTACAACTTCGGGAGCAAGTAACTTATTATCATTTTCCTTCTTTATTCTCGCTTTTGCAATAATGGCCTGTGCGTTCTTTTTATACTTTTATGGTACATATTCATTTTATAAAAAAAAGTATGCTTTAACAGGGAATATGTATAAACTGGGGACGTTTTTTGGCATGTGCAGCAGTTTATGCTTTATAGGTGTAGCATTGACCCCAGCAAATGTGAATTTGAATGATCATATTATGTTTGCTGAATGGTTATTCAGATTTTTTTTCGGTTCTTCATTATTATATGCTATTGTTTACTATAAGAAAGACAAATCATCGAACTTGTTATCATTAGCACACTTGCTGATTGCTATTGGAACGTTAGTATATATATTATTAACTGATTTCAATTATAACTCGGTATTATTTGCGAATGAATTCAAGGCTGAAGTCATCTCACAAAAATTAATAGTAGGCTTTCTGCTAACAGGTATTACCTTAATTGGATATTGCAACAGACGAAATATTAAACAATAATATGTTTAAACACCTTCTGAACGACCCAAATTTTCTGCCTATAACAATCATTTTCATCGCGTTAGTTTTAGTGGCAATCTGGCAGAAGCTAGATCGATTTTTCATTCCATTAGCGCTCGTATATTCTCTTTATGTGATCATTACTATTGTTATGTCACCAGATCAAAAATCACAGTTTGAATTGCCAATGAAGGAAATCGTGAAAGTACCTGTTGATACATTAAATGAAGTGATAAACAAAAAAGAAAGTGAACAAGCTCGATTAGCTGAACAAGCTCGA